>NZ_LR130778.1:1168125-1335000 GCF_900538275.1 Petrocella atlantisensis
CTATGAATCGAGTTGGGCAAAAGAAACCATTGAATCCGCACTATCATCCGGAATTGCTAGTGGCTATCCAGATGGAACATTCAAACCAAGTAATCCAGTTACCAGAGCAGAGTTTCTTTCATTGGTAAACAACGTTTTCGGATTCACAACTTCTGCAAGTACAAATTACACAGATGTATCCCCAACGGATTGGTATGCACCTGCTATAGGAAAAGCTTTTGCAGCCGATTATATCAGCGGCTATCCTGACGGCAGTATGAAGCCTGATGCGCATATATCTCGTCAAGAAGTCGCATCCATACTTAGTCGCCTCAAATCTCTGTCAGCAACATCAGACACCCCAGATTTTACAGATGGCTCTTCTATTCCAGCTTGGAGTAAGCAAGCCATCATATCTGTTGATGAAGCAAAAATTATGGTTGGCTATCCTAATGGTAGCTTCAAGCCGTTGGCACAGACAACCAGAGCGGAAGCCTTGGTAGCAATTACTAGAGCTTTCAATTACAACGTTGTTAGCGAACCTATCCCAGTTTCGTCCGTTGGTGTCACACAAGATACCATGACTTTAATTGTAGGTGGTTCAACAGGAACAATAGCCCTTGAAATAACACCAAATAACGCTACCAATCAAGACGTAGAATGGACCTCAAGCGATACAAGTGTTGCGACATTAGAAAATGGTATCGTTACACCGATAGCAGAGGGAACAGCTCTTATAGTGGTAACCTCTGATGAAGATCAAACAAAAACCGCAACAGTAACAGTAACGGTTGAAAAGTCAACTGAACCTACCCAACCCGCCGAGACACTTATTGAACCTGTAGACCTTGGCATGGCCGGTGATTTTGTAATCTTATCAAAAACTGGTATTTCATCTGTACCTAATTCAGTCATTACAGGCGATATTGGCGTTAGCCCTATAGCTGACACGGCTATCACAGGATTCTCTCTTACGCTGGATGCAACCAATCAATTCTCAGTTTCAGACCAAGTAACCGGTAGGGTATATGCAGCAACTTATACCTCACCAACACCCAGTAACCTAACGACCGCAATTAGTGATATGGAAACTGCATACACCGATGCTGCCGGAAGAGCTGTGAATTTTACTGAACTGCATAGTGGCGATCTTAGTGGTAAAACACTCGTACCCGGTGTCTACAAATGGGGTACAGGTGTCCTTATGAATTCTGATGTAACCCTTAATGGTGGACCGAATGATGTTTGGATTTTCCAAATTGGCGAAGGCATTACGCAAGCGAATGGTACAAGAATCACTTTAACCGGTGGTGCAAAAGCCGAAAATATTTTCTGGCAAGTGGCTGAATCTGTTTCTATCGGAACCGGTTCACATTTTGAAGGTATCGTTCTTAGTAAAACAAACATAACTATGGGAACGAATGCATCTATCAATGGTCGATTATTGGCTCAAACCGCAGTCACCTTAGATGCAAGTTCTGTAGTAGCACCTTAATAATAAGACTTGGATGTTAAAACTATATTGAATGTGAATTTAGCGTTCTTCGTTTTGATTCACTACTTATAAAAAATTATTACATTACATAGTAAAGGGACCATCACAGTTAGATTCTACTGAGATGGTCCCTTTGCCTTGCTGTATCATAAAACTTATTCACCTTTATAAACACCTTCAAAATCAGCCTGTGTCATCTTACTACAGACTTCCCAAACACTTTCTATATTATCAGCATCATCTGCATATCTAGGGTAGACACCCATATCCAGAAGTTGCCTGATGCTTTGCAATAAGCCATGGGTATAATGGGAGGGCTTCATGACTTCTAATTTACTATTAATGAGTTTACCAGATATATTATTCAACGCTTTGGAAGTACATATATCAAAATATGTATTTGCAATGCTTTCAGGTTTTGCACCGAAAGCATTTTGAATTTCGGCCGATAGTCTCCATACTGACTTAAATTGCCTTCTTGTATTCTTTGAAATCTTGATTGCAGGGATTTGGATTGCATTGACTGTAATACCACTTTTTTTCAATATCTCTGACATCTTAAATGTTAACAAAAGTAGGGCCATTTTAGAGTCACCATACTTTCTGTATGTATTGTAGGATCTAGAGTTTTTGTACTCTCCTCGCAAATTATCAAATTCTATTTTTCTATTTTTTACAAAGTAGTGTCTTATGCTAACTGTACATGCATTCAGTATTTTGGGATTCTCTGATTTTATAAGCATTCCTCTTAATAAATACGTCAGAAAAAAAGGGCCAACTGCATTGGTGGCAAACACTAATTCAATATGGTCCTGGCTAAACTGATATTCTTTTACACCATGTTGTAGATATGCCGCATTGTGAATGAGTATATCTAACCGATCATACTTCTTCTCATACTCATTACAAAAGCGTCTGATAGCATCCAATGAGGCAACATCTAATTCTAATAAATCTACTTGGTTATTCTTCGTTGTTTCAATGATATAACGCTGAACCAAGCGCCCTTTATCTAAGTTGCGGCAAGCCATTATGACATAATAACCTTCCCTAGCAAACTTAATTGCTGCCGCTTTACCTATACCTGAGTTTGCACCTGTTATTAAGACTATTTTTGCATTCATAGACCGCTCCCTTAATCAACATTCCTTTTTCCGATAATTATGACTTATCTTTGATTACTTTTGTCTGGCATTCGCTACACGCATTATCATGCAAGGATATAATGCTACCACAAACAGCACAGGTATATTTTCTTTGTTCTAAGTTCATAAACGCTATAAGACCGACTTCCTTAACCAGACTGCTGTTATCCATAAGACTCGCACCATAACGTGTGTTATAGCTTTTTTCTAATGATTTGATGTGCTTACAAGGGTACTCCAAACATTCATAGCAATAAGAAATACCTTTTTCCTTGACACATTCTTTTATTTTGCATTTTTTGCAATGTTCAGGTTTCCCGATGTCACTATTTAAACAACCGGCACAGGGCTTTTTGTGATTGCAATGTCTATAACAAACCAAACAATTCATGCCACAAGGTGCAAACATTGTTACATCTATTTCATCCGGCATTTTCAAGGGCATGGCTCCTCTCATAAAATAATTATACAACCAACTCAAGAAACATAATAGTGACCATTAGTCTCTATCATGAATTGTGGGACTCTTATTCCTTCATTTTCTTATCTTATTTTTTTAGAAAAATAAATAGTATCGATACCTTCTCCTCTATGATTTATTAATTTATAAGCTTCGGTAAAACCAAGACTATGAAGCGCTGCCAGATGATGGGTGTTGGTCGACCATGTTCGTGTACTCACATAAGGTAGCATATATGAATTAGGTAAATCCTTTTCTATATAACCATACATTTGTTTAAGCAAACCCTGATTTCTATGAGATTTTTTCACGCAAATTGTTGTTATATAATTAGATATCCCGATATCAGCCAGCTCTTCACAGGCATATTTATGGATAAACGTCATAAAGCCTGAAACATCACAAGATTCATCCAAGGTAATAATATAGTTCTGTGTTTTCATAACCTCAAAGTAACGGTATGGCAATAAAGTTTTAGGGGCTTCTAACCCACCTAATATCTTCTGACTAGAACTCTCTCTTGATGACAAAGACGGCAAAAACTCTTGATCGCATTCACATAGAATTTCCCATACTTCTTGCTCGTAGGGTGTTTTATCTAATGCCTCTATAAAAACTATCGACATATTATGCTCCTTTTTTTGCAAATATATATAAACGATGGGTATATGTATCTATTTCTTGACTTGTACATAAATCATAATATTCAGTGGTTAGATTTTCTCTGCTAACAACATCCGGTAACTTATTTAAATACGGCAACAGACTGGCATTCTTAAAATTGTCAATAAGATTTGCGTGCTCTTTTCCATCGGTAACATGGCTGATGACACGCACATTCTCATAACCTATTTCCAAAAGCATATGCTCCATCTCGTCACTGGTTGGATAATAAATCGGATATTCCCAATTCTCAAAGTAAGGCTCCAAGTCCAAGTTTTGGATTGCTTGAAGTACCACTTTATGCAATCCATAATAACTACGGAATCCACCTTGGTGCACCGCAAGTTTCCCTTCTGGTTTTAGCGCTTTATATAACTTACCATACATTTCTTTAGCTTCTGTCACCCAGTGTAAAGTAGCATTGCTAAATATTAAATCATATTTGTTTTCATAATCAATGGTTATAGCATTCTTTTGATAAAAGTTAACCTGTGATTCTGGTACACCTAACGCTTCCTGATTATTTTTTGCTACTTTTATCTGACTAAGTGATAGATCGAATGCATCAATATTTATTGAAGGATTCTTTGAATAAAGTTCTAATGTTGTCTTACCATTACCACATCCTACATCCAATACCCTTATCCCTTTATTAAGTTCAATCATATCAATCAAGGTACTACCTTGTTGTGATTGAGTCTCTGACGATAAATTATATTCTTGTCCATTATACATAAGCGGATCATCATCAACGTTATAAGACATATTCGTAAGTACCGATAGTGCTATGATTTTTTCCAAAGTTTCTTTATTAATATTTTCATCATATTCAAACACTTCAAAAATCAAATCTAAGAATTGTTTTTGTTGAGTCAACCTAAATTTATTGAAAGTTTCATCATAAGCCATCTCCTGTTGTTCTTTTGTCCATGTTTTATAATGAATATTTTGTTCAAAGACGTCATACATTTTCGGATAAGCCATCTGCATGCAAACAAATATTAGATTTGCCAGTTTCATCCCATCATTACATAATAACCCTTCATTGCTGTCATCGAATATCTTACTCAATTTTACTGCATTCATCAGCCGCTTTATAACCCTTGGATTCTTGCCCACAGTTAAATTGATTGTCTTTATTACATAGGCCTGATATCGATTGTTTGGTGCATGATTTTCTTCAAAATAACCAATGTCATATAAAACCTGCATGACGTATTTATTAATATTATATTTTGATATCGGCATAACAAAAGGCAATTGGATTAATTTATCAAAGTAAGATCGATAGGTCTTGTCATTTTCATCATAATCTTCGCCATATTTTGATTTTAACCCTTTTAAGATAACTTCGTAATCTACCGCTAGAACAAACACACAGTTTTCAATAACAAAAAGATTTTTGAGTACTTCAAGCACTTTAATGGCGAAACTTGGTTGAATTCGGTCTAAGTCGTCAATAAAAAATACAAAACCCTTTTTTGATATGCCATTTTCGGAGTGAACTAATATATCAATTACTTTAGCAATCTTATTTCTAATTTGACTCACATAAGTATGCTCACCTTGATTAAACATACCAAGTGCTAGCTTTCTCGCTTCTTCATCTGCACCCGTCATGCTCATAAGTATGTCTGAAGTTTTGAAAAAGTATCTCTTGAAACTTGAAAAGATATCATCAAATTCCTTTTCTAATATAATATTCTTTGATTTCGCTATTCGATTAATTTCTTTCAAAATCAAATAGGATAGGTGTTCAATAATGTCTTTTTCTTCACCCTGAAGGTATAACTCCCATGTATTAATCCATATCGCTTCAAATTTTTCATCGCTGTCATGATCACACAACTTTTTCTTAATAATGTTCATGAGAGATGATTTCCCGCTACCCCATTCACCTTGGAGGGATATGGTAATGGGGGTATCTGAAGTCACGATAAATCTGGTTAAAGCATCGGCATATTTCTCAATATTTAAGTAATCATCTTCTTCATGAATAATCGGAATGTCTCTAATGTCAATTCGGCTCATTTCATTCCCTCTCTTTATACCACTTTTTATACAAATATGTGTTAGTAGCTAAGTCAAACTACCATTGGTATTTAATATATTTCTTAAATTAGTATACACTTCGGGGCTATTATTTTCAACAAATCATAAGTATTATTCATCTTTAATAATAAAAATATACTCTCTAATTTTATGACATTTTTTCTGATTTCATCCTATATGACTTTCAGATTATACAAAATCTCTTCAAGTAGTAATTCAATAGATTTTAGCTATTGTTTACTTCAAATATGGATCCTTCTCTCTTATATCCAAGCTTTTCATAATATGGATCTACATCACTCATAACATACACCGGTTGATCTGAAAAGTCTTTGCACGCTTGTTCTATCAGCCTTTTTCCAATTGAATTTCCTCGATACGTTTTTTTGACCAATAAATCATAGACATAGATTCCAAAGCCATCATCATCACGACAACGGGCATACCCACATAGAATATCCTCCATATAAGCCACATAAGTGATGCTGGAGGCCAAAGCTATTATATATTTTTTATAACCTTCAGAGCTATAGTAGTCAAGCCATTCTTCTCCCTCTTCTCTAATCATATCAAACAATTGTTGTTCATCTTCTTTACAATATCTTCTAATATCCATTCTAAACGCCTTTCTATATTATATGGATTGTCATCATACTATAACTATTTTATCATATTGTAAAAAGATACATCCGAATTGGTAAAGAAGAGTTCCGGTAGTTTTTCGCATCTATTGCAACTCATAAATCACCGCCATCTATCACCTCATTATAATCAGCATCTTTAAAGATGCTGATTTTTCTTGTTGCTCTTTTTATAATCCATTTTGTGTTTTTGTTATTTGAATGATTCCATTCTTCTATTAGTGCTATCGTTGGCGTCTTGTTGACTTTTAACCAATCGGTTAAGTGGTTTGCTACTGATTTCTTAACGAACATTACATCATCTTCTTTTAACTTTTCTAATATCTTAAATACAGGTTCCGGATGATCAATGAATGTATCCAGTTTTGTGGCCCAGGGAAGCTTTGGTCTTAATCCTTCACTGGACAATCTTCTAAGGTGAAAGTTATCAGAATCTGCCCATTTTGTCATTTTCTCTATTGCCTGCTCCGGATACAATCTTATAAAAGGTCTTACTGCATATTCACCTGTATTTCTTTTAGTAATCTCTTCAATCATATACATAGACGTATCAAAATAGTCTAAGCCATATTTCTCAACATACTTTCCAAGTGGTAGGATCCAATAGAACTCTTTGAACATGCCTGTTTCATTCTTGTTTTCTTCACCCAAAATGGCTACAAGAATCTTTGCTGCTTCGTCAAATGCCTCGGGCAAGTATCTATAGAGCTCATCTGCATGTAATTCTACTCTTTTGGAATAGCTAAGGCCCTCACACTTTCTACTAATGGCCTGGATATATTCTTTTTTAGGAAACTCTTTATAGACGTCAATAATTCTGTCCGCCAAGAATTCTGCTAGATTTGTGCCATAATACTTTGAAATACTTCGATCATTATCATTTTCCACTTTTTCACATCCTCATATCATAATTCTAATAACATCCCTTTAATGTTCATTTTACCATAGTCTTAAAAGGTAAATCAATTTTAGCTAAGAAAAGCCCCTTATAATAACAGTTCTACTATTTGCACTGTCAATATAAGGGGCTTATACTTTTATATTAGTTTCATTCGTGTTGCTTCTTGACTGGATAGCATACTTCCGTTACCCATTCCTCAGCATTTGGTGTTTGTGCCGGGCTTACATGATATATGCAAAACATAGCGCCATCAAATTCATACTTATTGTCATTAACCCAGTTTGCTACGACATGGTTAACTTCTGTAATTTGATCATAACTACCTTTGTAGATTGCTGAAGCGATTTCTATGGCAGGAACTGATTTGAATACTACATTTTCCGTGTTAGAATGTTGATCCTTAAGGGCAATTTGAATCTCCACGTCTACATCCTGCTCCTTATAGTCTTCATCATGAAAAATTGCAAGGCTATAGCACGGGTCATCCGGTTGTAAGTTCATTCCGCTTGTTTCTGCCATCATTGTGTTCCAAAGTAGGCCCTCTTGGTCATAAGATGGAATAACTTTTCTTACACTGGCAACATATCTTTCCGGTAATGTCTTTAAAACTACATTATAATTCATAGCTGTATCATCCTTTCTCAACCGACTAATGGTCGTTTCAAGGAGTCGTAAACGATGCTTGGTTTCTTCAGCTTGGGCTTCAATCTCTGTCTTTTTTATTGACAAAAACTCAGCTAGTGCTTTCGTATCATCATACTTCATCAATATTTCTGAGATTGTTGACAAACCGAACCCCATATCCTTAAGCGCAATGATTCTGGCTGCAATTTGCAGCTGTTCTTCATTGTAGTACCTATAACTATTGAAGGTATCAATACTTTTAGGAACCAACAGGCCTAGGGCATCATAATGCCTTAACATCCTTATACTAATCCTTGATAATTTCGAAAAATCTCCTATTTTTAACATTGATTTTACCTCACATATATATGTTTTCTTGAGCTCATCTTTATTATAAAGTGTACCATAATGTGAGAGTCAATATAAATATTATCTTTTTCAAAATTCATTAAGATTAGCATTGAGATGCTCGAACCACAAGAACCATCCCCCTGGTTAGACAATCACCACATGAATTTTTCCATCATCTGATAATTTAATCCTATTACCTTCAATCTTCTCTCCGTCAAGGAGGAGTCCTTCAGCCACCATAACCCCTTTACTTCGGCTTTCTACTTGTATTTCATAAACCGTCGTTTTATATTTATATGTTATAGTAAAATCTCCAAAACTTGTAGGCGTTGTCGGATCGATGATCAGCTCATCCTCTTCTTTTCTAATACCCAAAAACCAATGAACCAATCCTTGATACATCCAACCCGCTGAACCCGTATACCAGCTCCATCCACCCCTACCTGTATAAGGCGCGCTTAGAGAAATGTCAGCAATCATAACGTAAGGTTCTTTTTCATACTTGAGTGACTCTCTCTTACTCGAAGTGATATGGATCGGATTGAGTATGGTAAAAAGTGTATCCGCCAGACTGTAATCACGGATCATCGTACTGGCAATAGCCAGCCACACCGCTGCATGGGTATACTGACCTCCATTTTCCCTAATCCCTGGGTAGTAATTTTTGATATACCCCGGGTTTTTGTCAGTTTTATCAAACGGTGGTGCAAGTAGTAGGGAAATACCGTCTTCTTCTCTGACCAGATATCGTACAGCTGATTGCATTGCAACTTCAGCCCTATCTTTCTGTGCACCTTTTGATATCACACTCCAAGACTGACTGATAGAGTCAATTCGGCATTCAGCGTTTTCTTTTGAACCCAACTTACTATAATCATCATAAAAGGCTCTAAGGTACCAATCGCCATCCCATGAATGGGACTCGATATTTGTAAGTAGTGTCTTTCTCATTTCCTCAAATTGTTCTCCACTTTCAATATCCCCTTCATGATGACAAAGGGGTATAAAATCACCTAATACAGTATATAGAAACCAGGCTAACCAGACACTTTCTCCTGTTCCTTCTATACCTACCATGTTCATACCATCATTCCAATCACCACCGCCCATTAAGGGAAGTCCATGCTTGCCAAACTCTGTATGAAGAATTGTAAGTTTACAATGTTCATAAATACTGGCGGAAATCTCCGATTTTTCAGCTGTAACCATGGCTTCATGCTGACCTTCTTCGAGTAAAGGACCTTTGATATAATGCACTTTTTCTTTTAAGATCGTATAATCACCTGTACTACGAATATAAGCCGAGGTTGCATAGGGTAACCATAATAAATCATCCGTTATTTTCGTGCGAACACCTACACCCATGGGCATATGCCACCAATGTTGAACATCACCCTCCTCAAACTGCCGACTACAAGCAATTAAGATTTGATTTTTTAGTGCTGTTGGATCCGTAATCAAAAGAGAAAGTGCATCTTGAAGTTGATCTCTAAATCCATAAGCACCACCACACTGATAAAAGGCAGCTCTTGCATTAATTCTACAAGATATTGTTTGATATAATAGCCAACCGTTGACCATAATGTCAATCGCCCGATCATTTGTCTTGACTTGAATCGTACCAAGCATCTCTTCCCAGTAATCATTTACGCGTTTTAGTTCCTTTGTAGCTTTTCTTAAATCTTTATACTTATATCTTAGTTTGCTGATTTCTTCAAGATGAACACTTTGTCCTAGCCCAAAAATGATGGTTTTACTCTCATTTGGCTTCATTGAAATGGATACTTGAATAGCACCACAGGAGTCGTAAGACACACCGGTGTTGTTGGATAATTTGATGTCGAGACCTTCCGGATTCAATATCGAACCTTTTCGACCTAAAAATTCATGGCGATCACCTGTATACCCTATAATCATCTCACTTGTAAACATAAAGGCGTTGTGTTTGCGAAAATGATAGTTATAAATACTTTTTGCACTCAAGTATTCATGCTCATTGTTATATTCTGTTAAGATATAGGGATTGGTTTGCTCTCTTTCAGTTCCAAGAACCCACTCTACGTAATAGGTAAGACCCATAAACCTTTCTCTATCAGAATGATTTGTAAGTTTTAATTCCCAAATCTTAATAGGTTCATCCAATGGTGTGAACACTGTTAGCTCCTGTTCAATACTTTCCTCCTCATGATAAAACTTTGAGTAACCAAAGCCGTGTCGAACCAAATAAGTTCCCCTGTCCGTTTTACCTAAAGAGGTGGGTGTCATTACCTTTCCGCTTATTTCATCTTTTATATATATGGCTTCTGATGCTTTGTCACTGACAGGATCATTGGACCAGGGTGTTATCTTATTCTCCCTGCTATTCGTTGCCCAAGTGAATCCAGCACCAGACTCCGATATATGAAATCCGAAGTTTTTGTTTGCAATTACATTAATCCAAGGCGCTGGTGGCTTATTTTTACCTTCAAGAAGTATCTCATATTCACTTCCATCTTTTACAAACCCACCAAAACCATTAAAAAATTCATATTCATTGTCAAGATTCAAGTTTCTTCGCCTCCTTCTGTCTTTCTATATTTCTACAACTTCTTCAATAATCTCTTTTAATGTCTCTTTAATATTTCTAAAGTAAATACCTGTTTTTTCATTAAAGACAACTCTTGCAACTGTGAACAGTAAATCCAGCTCAGCTGGGATGACTTGATTCGAGTGGAGTATGAAAAGACTGGGTCTGTCTCTACTTTCATCATAAATTCTAAGTGAGGATGTCATATCATTTAACAAATCATGTAGTTCTTGTATATAACCATGCTTTGCTTCACTGAGTATAATTAAGTCAACTTTGACCTGATTGATTCTTAAATATTCATAAGCCTTTAATACATCTCGTACGACACTTGCCGCTTCAATCGATTTTACCGTTAACAACATAATTGGATTATCACCTGATACGCCAAATTTCCATAAGAAGCTTTGGTTTTTCCAATTCCGTCTAATATTTTCTGCAGGTCCTCTGTAATAACCTGAAGGATAGAATAAAGGGCTAATTAAATCTTGGAATGCATTTAATTGTTTTCTAGAAATATCTAAGTATTTGAGCTCGATTGCACTTTGAAGTCTGAATTTTTCAAACATATCATCTATTCTATAATCAATACTTAATTCATCGCTTATCGCGATAGCCTCTTCTTTGCTTTTACTCACACCCGTGATAAAGGAAACACTTGTTGATTCTCCTTCTGCCAAGGCAATATTTACCCGTAGACTCATAATGGGATCATTACAAAATCCTGTGCTATTAGAAAGTAATATACTGTCTACAACGGTAACCGGGTTCATTAATGTATTGTTTCTACCTATGAATTTTAGTCGGTCATTCTCATATGCAACATTCTTTGATAGATTTACATCGGTTTTTACCATATGCATTAAGTATGGATTATTGCCCTCTTTATTACTTCGTCGTCTAGATAAGAAAATACCATGTTCTTCGATATACTCGCTTTCTATAAAAAGCTTATTAAAGGCAGGGTGACTCAGTTCCGCAAGAAAACGATCGCCAACGACTTCCATATAACTTGTTAATTCAAGTTGTTTTAGATCTTTCCCATTATTGGTCAAAGTCACTTTTCTAATTTCCAGATTATAATTTGGAGAAAGACTCACTTCTGTATGTGTAATTATATCGCCATCTGTTCTTTTGAATTCAGCCTTATGGGGGTGAAAAATGGCTTCATAATCTTCAGGTTCTTTTTTTGTAGGATTATACGTTGTACTCCATACTGAATTTTTATTCATATCTTTGATATAAATGTAATTACCTGTATTGGCATAAAGATCTGATCGCCATCTATATAGCATCATATCATTATAACTGCTAAAGCCATCTCCATCCGAAGTGATCATAAGAGAATAGTTGTTATTGCTAAAATACCTGACTACGGCTATTTCAGGTGCAACACTGTTAACATAGCGATTGCTAAGTACATCTTCTTCCAATTCCATTTTTCTGATTTTTATCGTGTAGCCTCTCTTGGCTATAGATATGAAGTGGGATTGGCGTTTTTCCTCAAGTAATACCTCAGTGGCTTTTACCATAGCTTCTGCATGGAATCTCGTACGCATGATGCCATTGTTCAAGAAATTATTAATAGCTACAAGATTCATACCTTGATGATGGGCCATAAATGATCGAACGATACAATAGGGTGTCTCGTACTCCGGATCCGGACCATTAAAGTCTATAGCTTCATAATACCCATAGGTACTAAAAGCACCCAAATCCGACATTCTTCTAAGATTCGACATGGCTTCCTCACTTGCATACTCTAGAGCAAGAAATGTAGCATATGGCGCTACTACTAAAGGCTCTTTGAGAGCCGGTTGCAGACGTAACTTAGGTATACCAAATGCTTTGTATTGATAGTTGGCGTCTAAGTCAAATCGATAATACTGAGACTCAGATATGCCCCAGGGTATGGACATATGCTTAGCATAATTAATATGCTGTAGCACTGCTGCTTTAGATGTTTCTGCATATACTGAGCCATCATACTCTTTCATGACTAGGTTTGGCATAAGGTATTCAAACATCGTGCCGCTCCAAGATACAAAGCAAGGTAAGCCATCGATCATGGTAAAGGGGCGGCCCAACTTGCTCCAATGTTTTAATGGCACCTCGCCCCTGGCTATGGCTATAAAACTCGTTAGTGATGATTCTGAAGCCATCAAGTCGTAACAACCGGCATCTTTTGTTTGAGATGATACATGATAACCGATAAGAAATAGTAATCGTTTTTCATTGTATAAAAATCTAAACTCAGCTTCTTTAAGCATAGAATCTATTGTGTGGCTAACCACTTTTATTCTACTAACCATATCCTTTGCAGCGTCATTATCTTCTAGTGCTAGCTGTCCTAAGGTAGGGCAGTCCAAGAAGGGAATATCTTCTAAGTTAAATACTTCTACCTCGTTTATGATTATATCTAAACTACTTAGGACTTCTCCTATTCTATGAGAACCCTCACCCAATTTCTGTTCATTGCTTTTTATAAGCGCTCTTATATCCGAAAGATCTGCCGAGAATTCTCCAATTGTACCGTAATCATCTTTTAATAACATATTTGTTTGACTCGTTTTTAATGTGTGTCTAAGCTCCGAGATTAGATGTGTCGTAAAAATAGGTGTATCTAGTTGTTCTATAATACCGTTTTTTAGGGCTATAAGGTGCCCAAAAAAGTTTCCACTATCTACCGTAGATATATAATCCGGGTGTAATATTTCAAGGGTGCTTGTGTTATACCAGTTATAAAGATGACCTTTCCACTTCGGCAGAGTGCCTATAGTCTCCAATAATCTTTCTTCATGGGCAATCATGGTACTTAAAGTCTCAAAGCCAAAGTCTCTTGCAGAAAGCGTAGCTAGGAGTTGAAGACCAATATTTGTTGGAGAGGTTTTGTTAGATAGCTTTTCTTTAGGTGCATACTGATAATTATCCGGACATAAATAGTTATTGTCTTTTGTTGCATGATCTTTGAAAAAAAGCCAGGTTCTTCGAGCTGTCTCTAGAAGAAGTTCCCTATCTTCTAACGCGCCTTTTATGAATCGTTCTTCTCTTGGTTGGCTCATACGATAGGCCATCCAAAAGGACATACCCCAAGCAAGTGCTAAGGCACCGTAGATGGCTATAGCTACCGGATGAACTGTCTGCACTATTAATAGTCCCACTAAAACCATAGCCGCAATAATCGCACTAAACATATTAAAGAAATAACCTCTTAATGTATTTACAACTGAAGCATCTTCATTTTCTGATGTATTCCACCTCAGCATTTTTTCTTGACTGATGAGCACTCTAAAAACTGTTCTCATGATTGCATCTGTAGCTATCTGAGCCCTGTATGGTGTAATAACAAGCTCCATAAGTGCTCTTTCAAACATTAACATGATCTCTTTAAATAAACCCTTATAGACAATGGTAAACTGAGGTCTATTGATTTTTTGTGAAATTATTGCGTATAGTAGAGATGCGAAATTAAGTATGTCAGAAAAGAAAACTAAGGGTAGCCACAAATAAAAAACCTTAGGCATAATAGCTAAATTTATGATAATGAAAAGTGTTTTGGATACAGGGACTATGCTACGTCTTAAATTATCTAATATTTTCCATTTGGATATTACGTTTAAGCTAATGCCATTTTTTGGCTTCCTTTTAAACAACCAAGGTAACAGTTGCCAATCGCCTCGAATCCACCTGTGCTCTCTTTTTACAAATGAAAGCACACTACTTGGAAATGTATCCATGATTTTTACCGAACTTGAGAAAGCTGTTTTGACATAGCAACTTTCTAAGAGGTCATGACTGAGCACACTATTGTCCGGTATTATTTTATTTAAGATTAAGTGAAAAGCCTCCACGTGATAAATGCCTTTACCTGTATAGACGCCTTCGTTAAACACATCTTGATATATATCAGATTGAATAGATGAATAGTTTGCTAGCCCTGTTTGGCCTCCAAACACTTCAGGAAAGCGACTGCTTTTTTTATCAACTATATGATTACCAATCGAAGGCTGTATGATGGCATACCCTTCTTTCACCCTCTTACTAACCGGATCTATAACCGGCTGATTGAGGGGATGGTCAATAAGACCCACGAGTTTTGACGCATTATCCCTAATCAGATTAGAGTCCGCATCTAAAGTGATGACATATTTGAAAGTTTCTAATAAGGCTTCCTCGCATAATAATGTCGTAAAGCTTGTATCTTCCTTCTTAATGCCACTTAAGAGATTATTAAATTCCTCCAGCTTCCCTCTTTTTCTTTCCCAACCCATATAGCAATTTTCCGACTTGTTCCATTGCCTTTCTCTTATAAACAGAGAAAATCGTTGATGAGTTGATGGGTAAAGCACATTTAGTGCATTGATTTTTTTTATAAGAGCTTTCTCAAGAATCTCGTCTTTTGGCATAACTTTTTCAGGTGCATCCTCAAAATCGGCTAAAAGTCCAAAGTAGAGATTATCTTGTCGATTAGCTAAATAATGCTTTTCTAGCCTTTCAAGATACTCGATACATTGAGATTTTGATGAAACAAGTACAGGCATGACTAAAAATGTTCTGGAGTGATCCGGAATTTCTTCTAGATAATCTAAAGAAGGAATCTTTGCTACAGCCATCCGCCTTGTAAAGATATGATTGGTTAACTCTATAGCAATTCCTGTCAACATCGGTAACCCAACGACCAAAACGATCACATATATATTGATATCCTCAACTAACCCAAAACGCTTCATCATAAATATTACAAAAACAGATATAGAAACAACAAGCAAGAAGCCGGTTATAAAATAACTGATGCCTTTTATATTCTGTTTCTTTTCTAGATTTTCCGGTGCTTTTTTATTTAATACTTTTGCTTTAAGGAGGGGGTATCCCTTCCCTATAAGATAGGTGCCCACATGATGGGGACAATTAAGGTCCTCTCTACCTGCTTTGGCCAGTTCTAGAGCATATTCTGCTATTACACCTTCTTCAATATGATGTTTAAGAGATAGTTTTACAATAATCCCTCTGTACATACCCTTACTTGCGGAATCCATTTTGGCATATACACCATCAGGATCATTTATTAGGATACTTTCAAGGAGTGAGAAAGCCTCAAAAAACTTTTCTTCATCTACTTCGCTAATGCCTTTGAGACTCACAATAAGCGCACGAATATCAGACTCCAAGTAGGATTCTAATTTACTTTCTTCAAGAAATACCTTGGAGGGCTTAATGCGCTTATTAGCTGATTTGGATTTATAGTGATGGGCCACATAACGCTGAATGGATTCTTCCTCAAATGACATGTTCTTTAATTGGTATATGACATGGGCATGAAAAGAGAAGTTTTTTCTGCAGTCCGCATCAACTTCACTAAGAAAGGAAGCAATATCGATAACACCAGGTTGTACCCCTAGCTTTTCCTTAACAAATTTTTCTGCTTTGGCCTTTATCTTTACGATACTCACAACTTCTTCTGCTACTTCTATAATACTTTCTAGTAAGCAAAATCCAATCATCTCCGGTAGTACCCATAACTCTTTATCCAGTAAGTGTATCTCTTTTTGATAGGCTTGAAGCATGATGGAAATATTTTCTTCGTTTAAATGCCCACCGGAAATGGCCACCATTTTTTTCGCCACAACATAGATCCTCGGATAGCCATGATACTCTTTTGATCTAAGTATCGGTAGGATCTCATAATTTGTACCTCTCGTTCTGACCTTTTTTATTTCTCTGTATAACATTTGGTAGTTGTCAAACAACCAACGCGCCGCAGGAATTAAGGCGATTAAATCAGAAGATATTTCAGAAATACTGCTACGTATTTGGTTTAATTTTTTATATGCAATTTGATTATAATCCCCAAGTACAAAATTATAGCGCATCAACTTGACATTTTGGTGATTCTTCGCCAGATCTAGCATTTGCTGTTCCCACTCAACCGGTCCAAGTATGTCATCCATCCCAATAGGTTCAATGGGCAAAATAGCCCTCTTTCTTATATGGATGTACCTGACATAAAGAAAAATCATGACACCTATAAGAAGAATTGCAACCAATGCCCTATTAAAACCAACCGATCTATTCAGTAAAAAACTACTTATTGTTCCTATTATATTTAATACCATTTAAACACTACCTTCCTAATAAAACACAGCCCTCATAGTCTTATATCATAACTATAATTTTCAAGTTAGAACAAAGATGCTACGCTTCGCTTTGCAAAGCAAATTGTTCCGGCAGGAAAGATTTCCTTGATAGTTAATGCGGCGCTTCTACGCATTAACATAGCATAGACTTTCCTAGAGAATAAAAAAACATCAATAAAATAATACATATATTCATTATACCATTAATAACTGAAAATTACTGGCAACTACCGTTTAATTATCTGCAGTCGGCAGATGCTCAGTTTCTGATGTATGATTTTATAACAAATAATGGTGTATTTATTATACACTTTATTATATAGACATACATTAGTTAATGTGTTGCATTAACAAATAAATATTTTCAGAAGTTTCTGTTTTTTGTTCCCTTATATTAAAAGCTATTATAAGCATAAAAATACCTCCAAGTAAACAATCCTATTTTAATGAATTAGACTGCTTACTTTGGAAGTATTCTATCTGTGATACCTTTTTATCTTTTAAATATGGGTTATAATTGTTACACCTATTTACCCTATTAACTTTCTATCTATAGTGCTAATAAAAACCTCTTTTATATGCTTTTGGAATCCCTTCTAGTATGCCCGCTTGTTGATACATCTTCAAAGGAAAATAAGGATCACGTAGCAACAGTCTTCCTAGTGCTATGAGGTCGCATCGATTGTTATTTATTATTTCTTCAATCATCTCAATACTGGTTATTAAGCCAACCGCTATCGTTGCCACCTGACACTCATGCTTGATTTGCTCAGCAAAACGTATTTGATATCCGGGATAAACCTGCATACTAACAGGCGCCAAACCACCGGAACTTGTATGTATTATATCTAGTTTCCCCTTCACTTGGTCGATAATCCTGACCATCTCATCACCATCGATACCACCAACCATATAATCAGAAGCGGACACTCTTAGACCAAGAGCAACATGCTCAGGAATAGCAGCCTTAACTTGATCTATTATCCAATTAAGGAGTCGACATCGGTTCTCCAAGCTACCACCAAATTGATCTTCTCGCTGGTTGGTTACCTGTGATAGGAACTCATGATTCAAGTAGCCATGAGCACCATGAATCTCAATATAATCAAAGCCTGCTCTTACTGCCCTCTTAGCGCCTTCTACAAAAGCCTGAATAACTTGTTGTATTTGGTTTTCATCTAGAACTTGTGGCATCCTATAATCATCACTAAACTTAATGGCACTCGGTGCGATTGGTGTTGTCTTTGTCGCTTCACTTTTCCTTCCGGCGTGAGCAATCTGAATCCCTGCACGAGCGCCATGTTTTTTTATTCTGGATGTAATCTCTTTAAGTCCTTCGATCTGTTCATCGTTCCAAATCCCAAGGTCTTGATCCGATATTCTGCCATTAGGCATGACCGCTGTAGCCTCTACAATAATCAAACCAACACCACCAATGGCTCTGGTTTCATAGTGGGTGAAATGGAAATCATTGGCTTTACCATCATCTTTTGCTGAGTACATACACATTGGCGACATGACCAACCGATTTTTTAGTTCAATGTTTCCAAGCTTATATTTTTCCAATGCTTTCATAGGATCTCCTCTATTTCGGTTTTCTTTTTATTCGTGTTTTGTAATATATTTCATGGCAAAATCAATTTGTGCAGGTGTTAATGCTTTTTTCAAAGCTAATTGGTAGTATTTCACTGCTGAATCAACATCGTTTTTCTGATAATGGGAATAGCAAACTGCCGCTCCGTAATAGCCAACACCGGAACTTGGAACCCTTTCATCGTAAATTAAAAACATATCAATGGCTTTTTCTAATTGCATATTGTCGTAATATGCCCAAGCCAGTGAGGCAACATTAGCTGCATCCTTAGGATCTAATTCATAAACTTTTTCATAGTACTTTATGGCTTTTATTTTGTCCGGTGTCAAATTTGCATAAATCACGGCTAATCTTTTAGCTGCAAAAATATTATTTGTATCCATCTCCAGAATTGCCAAATAGCTTTGCTTTGCCTCATCATATTGATTTGCTACTTCATACTGCTTCGCTTGCTCTATCCATTGTGTTGCATCACCAATCGTTAGCTCTACTGTTTTTGATTCTTGTATCCACTTGACGTCGCCTCCAAAATACTGAGTAATAAAGCGAAGCGGGACATAAGTTCTACTGTCTTTTAGTAGAACGGGTACATCCATTGTTTCACTTTTTCCATTCACCAAAATAGATGCACTTCCCACTTTTAGCTCCAGCTTCGTATCAAGTCTTTCTATGGTAATAGAAGAAGTGGCTGCATTCCAGCCTACAGAAGCGCCAAGTGCTTCCGAAATCCCTCTAAGAGGCACAAGGGTACGATTATATGTCTTGTTGAGATAGGGTTCAGTATCAAAAAACAAAGGCTTATTATTTAATAAAATCGTCATAGGAGATTCATTCAGGATCTTAATGACTACTGCATTGGATAAAAGTCTTCCCGGTGTGGTCATATAGCTCCCATTGTAATATAGACCACTGGATCCGCCACCATCTAAGTTCATGGCTTCAACCATACCTAAAGATAGTGCAATCTCACCTAACTGTTTAACTGTAACCCCTGAAACAACGGTCATACCCAGTCTGTTGTCTTCTGTTATACCAATCAAACTTCTCGTCGCAGCAGAACTTGTAATCTTGCCTTCAGTAAACCCTTCAGCACCGGCATCTGCTTTTAACTTACCATTTTCAACCAATGTCGGTCCTGCTCCAACCACTGTTCTAATATTAGCATAGTCAAGGCTTATACCGCTATGCCCCACCGTTGTAAAATCATTAGCGTAGTATTCCATGCGATATTCGGCTGTTTTTCCTAACTCAAACACTTTGCTAACATTCACATCTTTGGTAAGTACCAAAAAGCCATCCGTAGGTATGTAAAAACTGCCACTACCCTTCTTAGTAACCACACCCTTGTCCACCTCAATTGAAGTAAAATCATGACTCGGTCTTGGACCTGCATATTCCGGTGTAAAAATCATGGTCGCAGCAGCATCGGAATAATAGTGGTTAATATTCCATGAATACCAGCTATATGGCCATTCCCATTGGCCATTGGTTCCACCGACGATCTTTACAAAAAGAGGGTCAACACTTACGGTATTGTCGCCTGAAATAGCAAGTACGGAACCTGTGTTTGCCATATGCAACACTTTCCCATCTAACATAAGGGTTCCTGAAGGTTGCATATCAGCATAAGCATTAAAGAAAGAACCATTTATACCCCCAATAGCCGTTGCGTCAGTGTTGCTCGCCGATTGAACTATGGAAGACAAGGCATCGGTTGCTCCAATCTTCCCATGAGCTAATACGGAATCAATACGAATCTTATCGTCTTTCAAATCAGCCCAAAGAACTGAAATGTTTTTATTGCCACCTGTAAAACTAACGGTTCTGCTTTCTTTCCACACACTGGATTGAGCATGTACTGGTGATGTAAATGGAATGCTGATTATCATGAATAGCATTACAAATAGTATGCGCATTGCTTGTTGTGATTTCATTGTCTTTTTTCCTCTCGTTTATAGTTTGACTATAGTCTAGTTATGGTCTAGTTATAGTTTAGTCAATATTTCGCAGGTCTTTTATCGTACCCTCAATCTATTTTTAAGAATCTGGCATTTATAGATACTATAATAGTACTCAGTGACATAAGTACAGCACCCAGTGCCGGACTAATGAGTATACCTTGATTATATAGTATGCCTGCTGCAAGTGGTAGCGCTATTATATTATATCCGGTGGCCCAAATTAGATTTTGAATCATCTTCTTATAGGTTGCTTTTGAAAGCTTTATAATGCTTACGACATCCAGTGGGTTACTCTTGACGAGTATAATATCAGCTGTTTCTATGGCAACATCGGTACCCGCACCTATTGCAATGCCTAGATCCGCTTTTGCTAGAGAAGGTGCATCATTTACCCCATCACCCGTCATAGCAACTTTTTTGCCTTTACTTATAAGTTCATCAATTTTTTCTGATTTTTCTTGAGGCAACACTTCAGATATTACTGTGTCAATTTTTAACGCTTCGCCCACATAAGCCGCTACTCTTTCATTATCGCCTGTTAGCATGATTGATTCTATGCCCATTGTTCTTAAGGTTTCTACCGCTTCCTTAGCCGTCGTTCTAACGATATCGGATAAGGCAATATAGCCCATGAGTCTATGATTCTCAAGTACGAAAACAACAGTTTTACCTTGTTGTGCCAGTTCTTCATAATGATTTTCATCAAATTCAATTTTCTCACTCTTCATGTATCCCGGACTTACTACCATAATTTCCTTACCTTCTACTTCAGCTTGTAAACCCTTACCTGTCAAGTTTTGATAATGACTCACTTCCTTCAACTCTAGACTTCTATTCTTCCCTTCATTTACAATCCCTTTTGCAATAGGATGCTCCGAATTAGACTCAACAGAATAAGCCATGGTTAGTAACTCATCTTCTGAGCTGTCTATAGCTTTTATATCGGTGATGCCAAATTTTCCTTCTGTTAATGTACCTGTTTTGTCAAATACTACGGCATTTAGTTTTCTCGCATTCTCAAATGCGCTTCTATTTCTTATGAGCAAACCTCTTTTTGCACCAATACTCGTTGATACTGCTGTAACAAGGGGCGTGGCTAATCCTAGAGCATGGGGACAAGATATTATGATGACTGTTACGGCTCTCTCAATTGCAAAGCTTAGATCCTTCCCAAGCGCCATCCAAACTATAAAAGTTGTTGTACCTGCTGTAACTGCTAAATAAAACAACCATTTTGCAGCAATATCTGCTAATCTTTGCGTCTGTGATTTGGATTCCTGTGCTTCTTTAACCAGTTTCACAACTTGAGATAAAAACGTATCATCACCGGTTTTACTTACTTTGAATTTTAATATTCCTTCTCCATTGATTGAACCACCAATGATTTCAGCATTACTTGCTTTTTCAACTGGAACAGATTCACCTGTTATCATGGATTCATCTACCTCTGAATCACCATCATAGACTATACCATCTATTGGGATTTTCTCACCTGGTTTCACTAAAACTTTGTCACCCTCTTTTAATTGACTTACAGGAACCACCTTAGTTTCACCATTTTCTTGAATAAAATGTGCTTCCTCCGGCATGAGTTTAAGTAATTCATCCAGTGCTCTAGAGGCTCTCATGACAGACTTCATCTCTATCCAATGCCCTAAAAGCATGACGACAATAAGTGTAGCTAGCTCCCAGAAGAAGTCATTTCCTATAGACATGAAAACTGCAAATGAGCTATATACATAGGCTACTGTAACTGCAAAGGCAATAAGTGTCATCATACCTGGTTCTTTTGCTTTAATCTCATCTTTAGCACCTTGGAAGAAGGGTTTGCCACCATAAATAGATAAAATGGTAGAAAGGGTAAATAATATATATAGATCGCCTGTGAATCTCCAATCAACGCCCATAAACATTTGTATCATTGGTGATAAAATTAAAATGGGCACCATGAGTACAAGAGAAACAAAAAATCTTCTCTTAAAGTCTTCTGCCATCATAGCATGATGGTCTTGATGTTGATCTTGATGCATTTCATGGTTGTGCTCCTCGTGGTTATGTTTTTCATGGTTATGATCTTCATGGGTATGTTCCTCATGGTTATTATTTTCTTTTATTTTTCTCACTCCTTTTAAACAGTTGAACTAATAACAAGTAATCCAACACTTACAATTCTTCTATTATATTTTACTAGAATTCCAGTCATCTTATTTAAATTCTAACATTTAACACTATGGGGTTCAACAAAACAATTTTTTAGGGAAGCGTGACGGCGTTTCGCTTTGAGCTAATTTGGTTTTTATGGTATAATAAATGATATCATTGATATTCATTATCAATATGGTCTGTGGCAATCACGATTCTATTTGAGATTAGGAGATGAATTATGAGTATCGTTTTTGATTCAAAACTTGAAATAATTGAATCCTACTATATCATAAGAATTCCTTCGACTTCTAGTGAAAAGCTCCCTTCCCGTGGCATGGTCATGATTGAGGGGATTCTTAATGGGGTAGCTTTTCATACACCAGTTGAACCGGACGGTAAAGGAAGTCATTGGTTTAAATTAGATGAAAACTTGATCAAAGATGTGGAAGTATCCGCTGGTGATACAGTATCTTTAAGCATTGAGCCGGTCAGTGATTGGTATGAACCTGATATGCCTGAGGATTTTATGATAGCCATTCATGAAGCAGGCCTAATCGACCGTTGGAAGGAGATTACGCCCAAAGCAAAATGGGATTGGTTGCGCTTTATTCGTTCAACAAAGAACCCATCGACCCATCAAAGAAGAATTGAGGTAGCATGCTCAAAATTGCAAAAAGGAGATACAAGACCTTGCTGTTTTGACAGAAGCCGTTGCACCATTATGGATGTATCCAAATCCGGCATATTATTGGATTAGTTATTATTTCATCATTAAAGGAGCATTATTGGTCAGGAAAGAGTCTAACCTCATTCCATGAATAATAATGCTCCTTAAAAATTCTGATTATATCATGATTTTCTTTATCCGATTTATTGTATGAATTTTTCTATCGTGCCAACCATCCACCATCAACAGCAATGGTATAACCATTCACATAAGAGGATGCTTCAGATGCTAAGAAAACAATCGGACCTTTTAGATCGGATGGTAGTCCCCAACGGTTCGCAGGGATTCTCTCGAGTATGGCTGCATTTCGGTCTGCATCTGCACGTAGTGCTTCTGTATTGGCTGTTGCCATGTATCCAGGTGCAATGGCATTGACATTGATATTGTCTTTGGCCCACTCATTGGCCATTAATCGTGTTACACCCATGACACCACTTTTTGATGCTGTATAGGAAGGTACACGGATGCCGCCTTGGAAAGATAACATGGAGGCGATGTTGATGATTTTCCCACCTGTTTCTTGTTTCATAAACTGTCTTGCTACGGCTTGACTGAAAAAGAATACGGTCTTTATGTTGAGATTCATAACATCATCCCAGTCTTTTTCACTGAAATTAATGGCGTCTTCACGTCGTATCGTACCTGCATTGTTGACCAGTACATCCACATGACCATATACTTCTACAGCTTCTGCTACGATGGCTTCTAATTTGTCAATCTTCATCAAGTCTGCTTGTATGTGATGGAATTTACGACCTAGGTCTTCAACTAACTGCTTCGTCTCGCTACCTGCACTATAATCCACACCAACGATGTCTGCGCCTGCTTCTGCAAGGGCCATCGCCATGCCTTGACCGAGTCCTTGACTGCTGCCGGATACAATTGCTACTTTGCCTTCTAAACTAAAGTTTTCTAATATCATCTAGACGCTCCTATCTTAGATCTTTCATGGCTATATGATCCATATCTGTAAATGTCTTGTTTTCGCCTACCATACCCCATATGAAGCTGTAGGCTGATGTGCCACAACCGGAGTGTATGGACCAACTGGGTGCTATGACGGCTTCTTCATTCCTTAGGACGATGTGTCTGGTTTCTGTTGGCTCTCCCATTAAATGAAGGACGATGCTATCTTGTGGTAAGTCAAAATAGAAGTAAACTTCCATACGTCTTTCATGGCTATGACAGGGCATGGTATTCCATACACTGCCCGGTGCCATCTTTGTGAGGCCCATGCTGAGTTGACAGGTTTGCAATACTTCCGGATGTAAGAATTGGAATATAATTCTCTTATTGGCGGACTCTGCATCACCCATTGGTACTTGTTTGGCTTTTGTGATGTCAATGTGGACCGTCTCATAATGCATATGTGCCGGTGCACTCAAGGCATAATATTTACTTGGATTGTTTACGTCATCACTTGCAAATATGACTTCTTTGTTGCCTTTTCCTACATACAGGCCGTCTTGAGACTTCATGGCATATACGTTACCGTCTACTGTAATGGTACCGGGTCCACCTATATTAATAACACCCAGTTCTCTGCTTTCAAGAAAATAATTGACACCTAAGGATTTCATAACATCCATGTCTTCATCGAGTTTTTGACTTTGTTCATCCGGGCAAAATCCCATGGTGATGATTCTGTCAATATGGCTGTATACACGTTGGATTTTTCCAAGATTAAATAAGTCTTGAACTAAAAACTCGTCTCTAAGTCGATCCGTTGTATAATGCTTTGCATCTTTTGAATTTGAAGGTTCTCTTACAATCATCTTTTCTCCTTTTCATCTTAATTTGAAACTTTTAAGTTTGTTTATAGAAACAGGTTCGGTACGAATATAACACCAAAGCATGTATTTCATAAATCGGTTTAGTAAACTGTTATAAAATTATTACTGAACATATACTTCAGTAATTTACCGAGTAGATAAACCGGTTTATTAACTATATTATAAACCATGTTCATTATATCGTCAACATTATTCAACAACTTTCTGATCATTTGCGACTTTACAGTTAAATTCTAAAAAAAGTCTTAAGAGTCGTATATTAATACATCTTTTCGACTATTATATCCTACAAGGAGTCATTTTTTTTGAATCCACATGATTCCCTCACAATTAACTCACATGGAAAAACATGCTGTACACACTTGTCAACATTCTTATCTTCAATGCGTCGAATCAAGAGCTCTGCTGCTTTTATCCCCATATCGTAGGTATGCTGTCCAACAACCGTCAGTGGTGATTCGAGCAGATTTGCTGCCGGAAAATCATCCACGCCAATGACCGCAACATCTTCCGGAATCTTAATTTTTTTCCTCTTAAGATATGTCAACACTTGTAAGGTCGCTAAGTCATTAATACAAAAAATCGCTGTAGGTGGATCATCCATCTTAAATAAATCATCCATTTTGGCATCAATATTGTTTTCTGATACGTATACAATTAAATCCTCATCTGCAACGATATTATATTCCACTAATGCATCATAATATCCTTTAATTCTAGAAACCCTTGAACTGTTAAGATGTTCATCCGGTATAACCACCAAAATCCTTTTATGACCCATCTTGATCAAATGCAAAATAGCTTCAAAAGCACCTGTCCTGTGATCTGAACAAACCATATCGATTTTAATGTCTTCAAATATACGGTCCAACAACACAAGAGGTAGTTGTCTTATAATCTCTTCTTTGAGCAATGCATTGTTTTCTCCCGTGCTAGAAATAATAATGCCATCCACTTGTTTCATTTGTAGCATCTGAATATAGGCATGTTCTTTTTCAGGATTGTCATCACTATTACAAATAATGACACTATAGCCTTTTTTTTGGCAATAATCTTCTACACCACGGCTAACCGCAGTTGAAAATGAATAATTAATGTTTGGAACAATAATACCTATTGTATTGGTCTTTTTTAGTTTCAGGCTTCTTGCTACTGAATTTGGCTTAAAACCGAGTTCTTGGATAACCTCAGAGATGCGTTGGCGCGTATCTTTGGACATAAACTCATATCTTTTATTCAAATATTGAGATACGGTACTTTTTGAAACGCCGGCTTTTTTTGCTACGTCAATCATTCTTATCTTTTCCATAAAAACCCTTTCCATCTCTATAAACTATGCCTCCAATTAAAACTAAGACCTAAAAACGTTACCTTATACTACTTATCCTGTTCTCTCCTGCCATATAAACCTTTTAGTTTTGTTTTGTTGGAATACATCGCTTTGTCCGCTTCACTAAATATTGAATATATACTCTTAATGCCATTTTTGTTATATAGAGCATGTCCATATGCAAGTCTTAACTTTATTTCTCTATTATCATTTATATGAATTAATAACTCATCAAACTTAGTTAAGGCTTCGTCAACCATTTTCTTTGAACCCTCTTTACAAATAACACAAAACTCATCGCCACCAATTCTGTAGGGCGTTCCAATACCCATAAAGCTTTCTTTTATGATACTTGCTGCTTCAAAAATCAACTCATCTCCATACTTGTGCCCATACCTATCATTGGTAATCTTCAAGTCATTGATATCAAAGATAACGATTGTTGCGTTATTATTGCCACTCGTATATAGTTGCATCTCCTCTTCAAAAGATGCTCTATTTTTTATTTTGGTCTGAACATCATATCTGAATTGTATCTCTAGTAAAAAGATATAAAATAACAATAAAGATATTGATGTACAACTCCAAATGAGTAGAAGATCTTTAAACACTATCTGAATAATAATGCCTATTACGGGCAAGAAAAAAATACTAATGATAACTTTCTTGTCACCTAATTTATATTCCGTACTATTTTTAGTTACAACAATAAGAAATAGTACATAATAGAACATGCTAACGATTGTTGGCAGTAAAAATAGATTGCCTCGCGTATATTGACTTTGAGCATCGACTAAAAAAACCAAGCCTGTATTAAAACTTAGAATGCAGATAACGGCATTTAAAAATAAAGGTAATGTTAAAAAGAAGGTATGCAACTTATTATTTTCATATCTAAATAGTAGTAGTAGAAAAAAGGGAACTACAGGGCTTAAGGAAAACCCTAAGACGTTAATTAACCGATGAGGCATCATAAGATTGCTATTGCCTGAGTATTCAATATAGATCGTTACAATTTCCAAAAGTAATAGGATAATTGTTGTCACAACTGCATACGTGTACACCTTATTTTTTTCATTATTTATAATAACATTACGCTTAGCTAGATTCATCAGAAATAAAAGCGCAATAATTGCAAGCAAATCCGTACTGATTAGAGTTATCATATTCGTTTTTCCACTTCTATTTTATTCTTGATTCATTTTATGATTCAAAATGTTACATTCTCGACTCATACCCTCAAGTATAAAATAAGCCCTATAATATTACAACCACATTTGACAAATTCGGTTAGGTCATCCTATGAAGAATATTCTTATGCTTAGATTTTTATATTTTCATCACTTAATTACCAATTAAATCTTCAAAACGGTACAAGGGTTCCTCAAGTGAAATATTACCTATTGTTTCAATAACTTGACCCTCAACCAATATCTGCACCCTTTCAATTTCAGGGAATTCTGTCAATGTGTTTACAATAGAACCAAGGGTCATAAGTTCACCGGCACTTCCGCCTGGATGGTTTTCCACAAACGCTCTTGAAAAATCAACTGTACAGAGTCCATTCTCCAGATTGATACTAAGAAGTCTTGTTCCATCTGGTATGGATGGTGACAATGTGCTACTGTTTGTACCTTCAATCAGCCCTAATATCGATGCTTTGGCTATTTCATTATCATAGACCGTCAGTGTCCTTACTTCTTTCCATACTTTTTGTGCATCCAGATTAGGAAAATACAATGTCACATCATTTTGTGTCATATTCATAGCGCTGGATAAAAAATAGCCTGCCGTAAAGGGTTCATCCCCCAGTTCAAATAATTTTTCGAAAGATACGACCCCTATATTTTCACGTATGACCCGTTGCTCATAATAGTCACTACCTTGCTGCTTATGTAAAACCGTGTATTCTTTAAGACCTGTGTCTTTGACTTCTGCTTTCATGATTTGTCCACTGATTGTCTGAAGCACGCCGCCTTGGTCTCTAACATTTTCAGTCCAGTACGTTCCGACAACTAAAGGTGTCTGGATTAAGGTGAGCTGATCATACTTAGAGTCCATCATGACTTCTTCTGTTTTTGTTTGTATAAGGCTATTGCCATTTATCGTATAGGTTAGTTCTATGGAAAAATCTTTGGTACTTTCACCATCTGACATATCATCCACTCTACCACTTACCATATACATGCGTTTAGTCGGTTCACTCAATATTGAATTCAGCTGTGCCTTATGACCATATTCTGCAAATCCTTCGTATTTCCACTCATAACCAACACTACTTGGTAATAATTCTGACAACACATCGACTTGATAGATAGGTTCATTAATGCTTGCCACTTTTGTTAAAGCATTCCATCCCACTTCTTTTCCAAACAACTCTGTGACTGCACGAAGAGGTATATAGGTTGTACCATCGACAACAAAATTATCTGTAGAAACCGGAATACTGTCCACTTCTACCGTCACAGTGTTTCTATAAACTTTTATCAGCTCACTTAAATCATTCCCCATTAGTGTCCCAGATAAAAACGATAGAGCCAGTAAAACAGTAAACATAGTTATCCATGATTTTCGTGTTAGAGTTATCCGTTTGTTTTTCATAGCATTCACTCCTATTCTATTATAGTTGTAAAGTTATTATGATTTTTATTGCTCAGCTGAAACGTTATCCACAAAAAGAAGGTTATACTATGTATTATATACTTTGTTAGGCACTTTTGAAAGTCAAGGGTGAACTGAAAGGGTGTTCTCATGACAACTATCTTGTATTCTGTTCTGACTGTTATTCTGTGTATGAAATTGTTATTGTTAGCATTTGATTCATTCACATTCTTTGTGAATAAATGAGCCGGTTCCCTGTGATTCCAATAAGCTATGATGCTTGTGAAATTGGCATAGGTGAATCGGAAGTGTCTGTCACTTTTGGTTTCTCATGATTTCATCTAGCGTATGAATTTCAGCCTTTAAAAAATATAGTAAATGTCACATAACGTCCTGTGTGTTAGCGATGTGTGGTAACCTTCCACTAACTTAAAGCGCCCATATCGCTAATACGCTGTTATGCGAAGGATTGTGCGTTAGCAACCAAGTATGTGTTTGTCAACGAAAAAGTGAGCCACTTGATCACCAAATTGTGAGCCACTCTGATTATAAAAAAGTGAACCATGTGATCATGAATTTTTGAGCCACTTAGTTCAATGACTTACTTAATCGATAAGAATCACCATTCATATTTAGTATATGAGCATTAAAGGTTACTCTATCGATCAAAGCATTAGTTAACAATGTATCTGGGAAGAATTCTTCCCACTTTGAGAATTCGAGGTTTGTTGATATAACAACACTTCCTCGTTCAGAACGCTCTGATATTACCTGAAACAATAGTTCTGACTGATACTTATTAAATGATAGATAAGATAACTCATCGAGGATTAATAAATCAATCCTTGATAGCTGACGAATAAACTTACCCAAACGTTGTTCTGATTCTGCTTCAACTAATTCTGTAGCTAAACTGGCCGCAGTTGTAAAGTGAACTTTGAAGCCATTTAAACAGGCCTTTAGACCAAGCGCTATAGACAAATGTGTTTTACCTGTACCAGGATTGCCAATAAGAATGATATTTTCTTTCTTTTTGACGAACTCACAACTGGCTAACTCAAAGATCGTAGATGAATCTACATGTTGTAACCGATTCAATTCAAACTCCTCTAATGATTTTTCGAAAGGAAATTTAGCTTGGCGCTTTAACCTAATCAACTTATTTTCCTTACGATTGCCTGCTTCAACCTTTAGTAGTTGTAGTAAGAATTCCTCATATGTTTGCTGGTTTTCTTTGCTATCTCGAAGCACTTGCTCGTAGGACTGAAACGAAGAAAGTTTCATTGCTTTAGATAAGAGTTTTATTTGTTGGTTGACGATAGAATCCATTAACTATTCACCTCCTGTATCAGCTGATCATAGAGATTTAGCTGTGTTGGGATGACAGTTATGTCAGGCGTTTCTTTTAACCCGTTAGATTCCTTTAAATAGGCTAAAAGAAGTTTCTGACCACCATGTTTACTCGCATACATCTGTAGGACATCCTTTGGAACATATTGTCTTACTGGTGCTGCATTAAAGATGGCTCGTGGTTTTGCTTCTAACAACTTAATATAGTGACCAATGTCATAAGTACGATGATTCTTACCATAGTTGCGTTCATGATTAGCAATCATTTCATTTTATGGTAAACACGAATCTCACTTGGTCCAGCCTTAAGGCAAACTTCTTTCCCACAATAATCCGTTGGGACAGAGTACTTATTCGTCTGGAAGGTTATAAGTGAATATGCACTGACTTCAGGGTAGAGAAGCTTTTCAGGGCTATAGTGGTACAAAGGCAGTGGCAGTAAAACACGTTTTTCAATGCTGAAGTTTTCACCTACAGTACCGGTTCTGCTAGCAATAGAATGCTCTATGTATCCTTGGCAGTAGCTTTCTAAGGTGGCATTTAATTCGTCTAGTGAATCAACTTTTGGCATTGGAACCATAGCATTTCGCCTAACGTAGCCCACAAGATTTTCAACAAGACCTTTCTCATTACCACTACGTGGATTACAGTAAGTAGCAGCGAACTGATAATGGGCTTTCAACTCACAGTAGCGTTTGGTCTCTTTGGTCACGTATGCACCAAGACCCTCGCTTACAGCCACCTTAGCATTATCAAAGATTGTACGCTTAGGTACGCCACCAAAGAACTTGAATGATGAAATATGAGCGTCTAGAAAGCATTCCTCATTTTCAGCATAGTATGCCTTCACAAAAAAGTGGCCGCTGAAGCATAATCGCATGCAGAAGAATTTCAGTTTCTTACGTTGCCCTTTGATGTAGGCATAGGCACTACCAAAATCAATCTGTGCAGCTTCGCCAGGGTCAAATTCTAAAGGAACAAAGGCTTCTTTAGTCTTATTCCTAAGTTCACGAACAACACGCCGAATGGTTGAGCCACTTCCACTAAAACCAAGCTCGTCTTGTAGTCGTTGATGAATCCTTGTGGCAGTATGCTTTTGCTTTTTGAAGGAATGGGTATCATCTTCTTCAAAACACTTAAGAATAAAGTCTTTGACTTCATCTGTAACAACAGGGGTTGATCTTGATGAGTATTCCTTGCGTTCCCATGGAACATGCTCACCGTTACAGTACTTAGAAACCGTGTTTCTTGAGATATCTAGTTTTCTAGAAATTGCTCTTTGGGACATTCCATCATGTAAATGGAGATGTCGAATTTGTTCATAAAGTTCCAAATCTATTTTCACGCCCTTCACACTCCTATACGATAATCTTTTCGTTTATCATACAGGAAATTTTATGAATGGCTCAAAAATTCGTGATCATTATGGTGCTAAATGGCTCACTTTTATATTAGCAAACACACAAGTACTTCTTACTATCTATTTTGCTCTCTTAATACTTTTGACTGCATATCATAATAATCCCTAATCATTGGATTAGTATCCCTTAGTTCTGACCAATCTTGATTTGTCATGTTCTTTGCCTGCTTCATAGTAATACTCAAATCAAATTCATTCATATGGCTCCAGTTCTGCACTTCAGAATTCAAACTGCCTTCATCAATTGCCTGTATTAATGAAAACTGACTTCCAAATTCTCCTTCTTGTATCCATTTCAAAAATATGCTAACTAATCTCATGTCACTTTTAACTTCATTACTACTTGTTGATGCACATATTTCCTCGTTCAATAAAAAACTTCTAATCTCTGGCATAGTTCCCTGATCGATAAGCTGCACTCCGTATTCTAAAAAGTCATATACCTCTGGGTTGATTTTCTTTTTATGTTTCTTTAATTCATCTCCAATTTCAAGCATACTTTTCCATCTACCGCAATTCATAAGTACTGTGCAAACTTCAAACAATTCCATATTCAATCTGTACCTAGTTTTCATAACTCTCAACCCCCAATACCATACCCTCTATATGTATCCAGCATCATCTTTAGCATAACGTTCCCGCAATTCCCGTCGTGCCATTTGTTCAGCTTGTCAAAGTGACACACTTCGGGGCATGATGGGAATTGGCGTGTTAGACGATGGTTGCAATGGAAATTTGATTAACTTTGTTCTTTACATAGTAAAAACTCAATTTTCTTATACTCCGAAGTTATAATTTCATAATTATTACGTTGGTTATCATGACAGACTTTAAAACGTTTTTCTCTAACATCAGGTTTCATTAAATTATCGAGTTGCTCTTTACAACCATTAGCTTCAAAATATTCGCCACTTATGTTTTTTGGTACTGGAATTACCTGCATATTTCCAGGATTAAATATACATCCTTTAATCGGAAACAGATTAATTAAACTTCTTAAATCTTTATCAAAACTTAAAAATATAGGAACAAAGTAATCACCTTCACCACAAGTAGTCATTATCGTTTCCATTGTACGAGGAATAGTAAAATCCCAAGCAATATTGTTTAGAATGCTCAGTAATTTCTCTGTTTTCATATTGGGATGAATCCTCTTAAATATATTTACATCTTTGTTTTTATTAAATAATTTATGTGCGATAACAGCTTCTCTGTCCATGTAAATTCCCAATACATTTGTAATGTAATCAAAATATTGTTCCATTTTTCTTCGAGCACCCAATTTACTTGAAAAGTTAATGTTAATCATACCTATTAGATTAAGCAGATTTTGTCTTTGTATATTTCTATAAAAACTGCAAAATGCCTGTCCATCATCTGTTTTATACATTGAATTTAAAATAAATTTAGCTTGCGCTTCTGCTTCATGATAAGAAATTGTGTATTCGATTCTGCCTAGTTCACAATATACATTCCTATTAATGCTTTTAAAAAGTTCAAGGCTAACTATATTATTGAAAATATCACTTTGGGAAAACGGCTCAAATTCTTTGTTTTCAAAATACTTTGAATTTTCTATGAGATAAAAATTGTAATCGTATCTAAGCTCATTTCGAAGCAGGAAATCTATGGTTTTAAACACATTATTTAATGTTACGTTAACTTTACCTGTTTTAACAAACTCATGAATATAACTTGCAAAGTTAGTATCAAACATTATCGAATAATCAATTTTGAAGTCTACATTTCCGGTATCAAACATATGTATCATCGACTCATTGCTCACAAAATACAAATTACTTGATTCAAAATACGATACAAACCCGCTGTTCCTGCAGTCCAATTTGTTTCGAATTTCTTCATCTAGAAATTTTTTAGGATAATTTTCCAATGAGACTATTGCCTTAAGGTTTTCAAAATGTTCCTTAACACACAGCCATGCAGTAACTATTCCATCAACATCATTTGCCTTACTTAACATATAAGCAAATTCTCTTACTTTCAAACTATCAATACTCATGTTCACCTCATAATAGTAATAATATAAATTTTCTAGTAACAATTGCAACTGTTGTCTAACGTTCCCGTCGTGCCCATCCGTTTAACTTCCCAATGCGGTAACTATCGTGGGCATAATGGGAATTGTCGTGTTATGCGGCGTTTCACACGGAAGTTGTTAATAACATCAAATATAATAGTCATCAAAAATCCCTATAATTATTTATCCTTGAGAATGACGAAGGCTCTGTACTTATGTACAAATAATATCCAGTAATACATACACCAAGTATGCTAGCTATTCCCCATATAAAATATAATAAATTATTCGGATAAATACTAATCCCTTCAGGATATGTAACAACGCCAGAATCTAACAATGTTTCTCTCAATTTCATTAGTATATTGCTCTTTTCTAATTGCCCTGCATCAGGGTTTATACTAAGAAGTTCTTGTCTAGAAGCTACTAAATTCTGATACCAAAAAGCAATATCATTCTGTGGTTGCTTTAGAAATATTGATACTATTCCCTCAGTTAATCCTTTCTCCTCCATATATGCGATTGCTGTATCTAACTCCATTATTGCTAATTCAATAGTATTAGAGTCTGCTGCCCTTTTTAAATATCCCTCACAATTAATGCTAAATTCATATGCTCTAACAACTCGTAAGCCTGCCCAATATAATGTTGAAAATGTAAATATTACAAATAATAATACGGCTAGTTTTCTCAATTTTATCTCCTTCGTATTCATGCTATAGCCAATAATAGCTCCTGTATTTGTAGTGTGTAATGCCGTATAACGTCCCGTGAGTTGACGTTCATTCTGTCCTACTTTCGAAAACAATAAACTCCTCAAAGACACTTATTAGCTCATCAGATTCAATCGGTGTAAATTCAGGTGATTGTGTCAAATATACGAAATCATAAGCCCCTGCTGCATTGAAATCAACTCTTGAAACTGAATTTATTATGATAGGTTCATCGATTCCTACAGGTTCATTCTTTCTATTGGTAACGTCAGTACCCTTAGAATATTTCTTAACTTCTAAAATACAACTCGCACCAACTCCACCTCGAAATAATGAGTGCGGAAAATCCATATGATAAGTGTCAGGATGGTAGACATAAGTTAAATTTGCGACCCATCTAGATATCACTAAATAGAGCAGGAAATTACCTGGATTGATTTCACTTTCTCTAGGATATAGCCTTTGGGAGGGAATTTCATGGATAAGTTCGGTCATTACATATACATGAGTACAATCACCAAGACCTAAATCTGCATGAGCATCAATATGGTCAATATCAAATGGTTCTGTAATAATACCTGATTCAATCTTGCTTCTTATGTCATAAAAAACTTCATCATGATGCGTATACAAACATCCATTGACTTTGGAATTGGAATTCAAACCACATTTGGTAGTTAAAAATTCTCGAACCGCCTCTTTAGAGTCTGGCTTATAATACTCTGATTCTAGTCGTAAACCCGAAGTTAAATTGATACCATTCGCCTTACTGTCAAGAAAAAAATCCAAATCTAGATCTAATATCCTCATTCATACTCCTTACCGAAGAATTAATGTCATCTAACGATTCGCCTGTTCACGAAGTGGCAATCCCACCTCTACCTGCCATTTTGTGAAAAGGCTGTTGTACGGTCGCGAATGGCCCCACGGAGCCAGCCACCACAGACGGTGGCCACCCGAACAATTTCATTAATTCAACCTTATTCTATTTTAAATCCATATTTTGATAATGTTCCAATGTCTCTGACTGATATGCTTTTGACCAATGATGTGGTTGCAGTTCTTTCAGTTCAATGAACTTCAATTGATTTTCTTTTGTTGTTATTCCAACCCGAACATCTTCACCCCAATATCTCAGTCTTTCCTGGCATACTCCACATGGCGTTAGTACTTTGAAAAGTGAGTTTTCATCATCTCTTACAACGCATATACAATGTGTCACTTTTTCATTGTTTTTATGTGCTTCACACATTGCTCCAGTTTCTATACAAATGCTTACGGCTGCATTTGCAGTTTCCAATGCGATACTTGTATAATAGTTATCCTTCTCTGTTCTTATTACCGCCGCTCCACCCCAACCACTTGGATAACGATGCTTTATAAATTCTATTGCTCTTATTTGAATTTTTTTCTCTGTGTTCATATATCCTCCGATTTATCATAACTTACAGATTAAATACGATAATCTCTTTCTTTTATTCGGAGCAAGGACGCGACGGTACTTTGCCATTCGTGCTGTATAACGTCCCATGAGTTGACGACGGGACATCCTTCCTAATTATTGTCCATGTCGTCAATTCACTGTTATGTGAAGGTCCATGCGGAAGCCCCCATAACACTTAATTAAATATATCACTTACCTTAAGGTATATATTTCCTGTATGCGAAGCATGTCTGCGCTTTCTAACAATAAGCGATGCAAAATCAATCTGATTCTCTAGCACTGCCATCAAATCAGCTCCATCCATCAACAAAATTGTACTACGACCACATGAATGAATTCTAACTGCATCTTCAGAAAAACCATTAATTGATAAAAACAGTCCAAGTGTATTATCTAGCTTTCTACGGATTTTTCCAGAGAAAGAGTCCAAGTCAGAAGCATTAGAAGCATATTGCTGCCATTTAGCTTCAAAAAGGAAGTCTGTCGATTCTAATGTGAAAGCACCATCAATTTGTTCTCCTACATTCCTAAATGATGCTTTAGGATCTAAATCAAAGAGTTCAAAAACATCATACATAATCTTCTCTAACTCATATCCTCTAGATTGTACATTCTTTGCACCTACCAAAGAGAAATATCTAGATTTGATACTATCCAATTTACTCATAACCGCTTGGCTAGATTGTATCTTCTTCATGTTTTCCAATCTACGCTTCTTAATTGCACTTTCTTCTTTAGCTTTATTCTCATTGTCCTCAACAGATTTTTTTAGTGCTCGGATTGCTAGTCTAGCTCTATCAGCTTTCTTCTTACCATCTTCAAGTTCTTCTAGATGCCTAAAATTGCTCATCTTTAAAACTTCAGAAATCAGCCGTCTAATATCACCAAGATGTTTCTCTTGATTCTTACATAAAATATCTACTATATCTGATACAATTTGACGCTTATACTGATCCCAGTCAACTTGCGATAAAATCCTATTATCGCTTATACAATTTCCTAAGAAACTTCGTAATGGTGATTTATACCAGTAAATACTACAAAGAGCTTCTTTCAAATTTTCTATCGCAGTAGCTGAAACCAATAATTCACTCATAGTCTTTCCTCTTTTCTTTTATAAACCTAGCATGGACTTTCGCCTAACGTTAGGTGTTGACGACGTCCTAATATTCTTAGGTCATATCTCTTTTGAGTGGCGTAGCCAAACTCATCATGACCTAAAATGATGTGGCACCTTAGAGCGAGTTGCTCATGGCACCCTTGTGGTGACTAATGCAACGAACGTCCAGACTTGGCTTAGGTGCAGGATATATCCGCCTGTCTTTTCCCCAGAATTCCTACCCTCGGCCGGATAAGCTTCAACATGGTGTTAACTGACGTTCTTCTGGAAGCTCTATAGATTCTCTTCTTTCAATGTTTCTTTCATATCAACTAATAATTTATCAAATTCATAATCTCTTGTGAAAGAGTATGAAATATGATTATCAAAAAAATTATGTTCTTCAAGTTTATCTGCAATCAATGATTTAAGAAATTTACCACCAATACCAACTCTGTGGTATATATAACCATATTTCTTGTTTTGCCAATCAATTTGATTGCAATGCACAATATCATTTCTCAAATCATATAAATCAAAGCCCCACCATGCTGTTATTGACAATGTCTCAACAAGTTCCTTACCTCTCCATTTCAAGGTTCTAGTTTCTTTTACCACCGTCTTACCCATAAGCATTTTATCTAACTGTCTTGCAAAATCAAGTTTATTTTTGAAGTCTAGAAGTACTTCAAAACACATTGTCAGATTTAAGATTCTACTTTCATTACTACTCAGTTCATCCATAGAAGATGCATAGTAAAATAACTCTAACGCACGCAGAATTCTAACAACATCTGGGTTAGTACCCCTACTACTTAGCGAATTTCCTATTGTTTCAACTAATGAACTCGGTGAATAGTTATACAGGTGATTGGTAGCAGTATATGGCTTTAACAACTTTACATAATCGATGTTTGAAAACATCTGATTATATATACTGAATCCTTTAGAAGAACTATTCGTTTTATAAATCATCAATTTGAATCCATCCGAGTTACCTGAAGAATTTCTATACTCACATATTCCTGAAAAAGCAATAATATGTGATATTGATATAATATTACTTACATCATCTTCAGAATAGGTATAGCCTTTTTGGATGTAGTCATCTGGAGTTATCATCATCATATTATTAATAATGACATCCTCTGCTGATTTCCTAGAAATTTTTCGTTCATAATGGATATTTAATATTTTTTGAATCTGCACTTTTACAGATTCGTCATGTACATATTTGTCAGCTTCCGTGTCAAATGACCATAAATGATAGCTACCAATTTTACTTGGTAGAAAACTATTAATATATGGCATGAATGCTATCTTGCACATAATATTTCCAACTTTCTATGATTTCAATGTTAAGAAAAACTAAGAATAATGTCAGTTAACGGGCGTGTGTTGACGACGCCAATCTGCTTACAGGGCGAGCTCATGCCTGTGAGCCTGTGAACGGCTAATGCGACCCCGACTCGGTTAGCAGATTGAGTGTTGACAATATGCTGTTAGAAGAAGTAACTTCACGGACCATGCCTACCAACATCCTTACAAATTACAACTCCTAATCTATATCTATCTACCAAACCTATAGCCATTATTATCTTGTTCCTAAACCTCATATATCGAACTACCCTGTTGCCATAGAACGACAATACTTTACTAATTCATCAACATTAATTTGGTCTATAACAAATTGCTTTGGTATAACAACAGCTTGTATTGAACTCACATAAATATAAATAGCTTTTTCAATATCACAAACCTTTATTACACAACTCCAGTTATAAGTACCTGATGAAATTTCTGATTCGTGATGTATTCCTAAATCATCAATAATTAAATGCTTTCCACTAAACAAGTCTCCCTCTTTATTTTCTTCAATCAGCTTATTTATTCTCTTCTTCATTGTGTACCACATATACTTTGGCGTATATATAAACCATACAACTGATAAAATAAAAAATACTGTCATGTAAATAATATTATCTATTTCTCCAATTGCAATAATGGAAAGCATAAATGTGATTGGTCCCATAACTCTTCCTAATAAAAAGCTTTTCATAACTGATTTCGAATTTTCAAAATGATATTTATTAAATTCTATATAATCATCTTTAGTCATTTTTGAATCAAATTCAAACATAAATTATCTCCTTGTCAATATAATAAATTATACCCACCTTCAAGTATGTCAAATCTCATAGTAAGCATTGTACCTCTACCATTAAGCAAGTCAAAACTATCAATCGCCCATTAACCCATAATATAGTGTCGTTATTTCTTCTAACTTCCCGGCCTTACGACGTACTGGCCACCTAGAGATATTCGCTCATGGCAGACTTGCTCTGACTAATGCGGATATCGGTCCCAACGGGCTTGGTGGGCTGTATGTGGTCGCACTTCCCCAGATACTTACCCTCGCGACCCGAAGCGTTAAGGGTGTTGTTAGGCGATGTTATGGTGGCTATCCTGTACACATAATGATTCGAGTTTTCTTGCATACTGATACGATCCATTATATGAAAGACCTATATAACGAATCTTGGTTTCATATGATTTAAAAGCCTTATTCTTTGTGAAGTCATTTATCAACCATTCAACTACTTTAATTTGATTTTCAATTTTCAATAAAATAATTATACTTTTAAGGTCACTTAATGAAATATTAGGCAAACTTGCTAGATGAGTATTTTCAAAATGTCTACCACTATACCTAAGATAATTAAGGATACCTATTTGAAACTTGCCAATAGTTATATTAGCAACTCTCCTGTTAAATACTAATGAAACCACGGCTGAATATATGAAGTATGAATACTCTATACTGCGAAACCATATAGGTCTGTAGCTTGTTTCTATTTTGTAGATAGATTTAATGATTTTCATCATCAAAATATTCTCAACATTATTCTCTATAAACTTAATATCATCCAAAATACCCTCCACCATAATTAAAATCATTCTGATAAAAATTTATTCTTGTTCTTCTGATTACTGGAGGTAAATAACCTATATAATCAAAAGAATCTTTAAAGCTTTTGATATTAGCATTACTCTCTGCTAGTTCCAGCATATGTTCTAGGTCCATCACTCTATCCATTAACTCTTTATTCAAAATTTTCAATTTAACTTCTTTACCACTGTCACCAGATTTCTTTATTTGTTCTTGTAAATTTGAATATGTTTTATTTATTGTATCTTCGAATAACCTAGCAATCTCTTCTAAAATTATATGTTCTTTCTCCAAATCAGCTACTTCCTTGTCAACTTCCTTCTTGAATTCCTTATCATAATCTACTTTAATTTTCTTGTAGCCCTTAACTGAGAATAAGTAAATTGCGAAACCTACAACCCATAATACAAAAGCAATTATGAGCGGATTAATAATCGAATATGTAAACACATCATTCTCTTGTAACTTTACAAGCATCGATACAATTAATGCACCAGACCCACTGAATATAGAATATAGTATTGCAAGAATTGTATATAGTACCCTTGTTTTAAGAAGATTCTTACGTAAAGGCTCGATTAATAAATGAGGAACAAAGTAAACAGTAGAAATTGTAAAAAGCTGTGCAAGACCACAAGGTATTACAGAGATTATTAGAAGATTTGCATCCACTTCAAAAATTCTTGCAATAAAGCTCACTAAGAATCCTGCGAAAATTGGTACTGCGAAAATAAATAGTTTAGATTGGAAATTTCTCAAATGTTCATTTTCACCAAATGAAAATTCAAGTATCTTCCCTTGTACGATTGCCTTCTTTTGTAAAATATAAACCAACCAAATTGTTAAAACAAATGTTCCTAAAAATAACTCCTGTAATGATATAAACATCTTCTTCCTCCTTCAATAAATTAATAATGTCGCCTAACGTTCTGTGAGTTGACGATGTGACATCCATCCGATTAAAAGGCCATGTCGTCAACTCGCTGTTAGGCGATGTAATTAACGGAAGTAACCGATAGCCTTGAATTATTCCTTGTAAACTATAAAGAATATGCGTCTGAAAGGGAATAATACTCTACCGTTTCGCTGTTCTTTATAATATATCCGAATCTTATCTAATACAGTTTCTTCAAATTCCATTCTTTCACCCTGCGTATCTAATGCGTCTAAATATGGTTTCATACCTGTTGATTTATACCATTCGATGATCCTTTGATGATTTTCCATTACATGGTAATAGTCCGTTTCCCATATATAAACTTCCTCACTTAACTCACTACATATATTATAATAGTATTCTGTGTTTTCATAATTTAAATATGAATTCGTTATAAATCTACCATTCCACTTCTCACTTATAGCCGTTTCTTTAACCACTCTTTGTATGCCCATATTACTAACGCTAGGAATCTGTACTGCTAGTGCACCTCCTACTTGAACTAATCCGAAAAACTTATGTAATAGTTCATGATGGTTTGGCATCCACTGTATGGCAGCATTCGAAAAAACTAAATCAAATTGACCTAAGCCACTTAAGTCTTGATTAGCATCCCGTTCTTCAAACTGAATATATGGCAACCTTTCATTGGCTTCTTTAATCATATTCGCGGAACTATCAATACCTATAATTGATGCATCCTTCCATCTTAGAGCCAGTTGTTCAGTACTATTACCAGGTCCACACCCAATGTCAATAATTCTATTAACGTGCTTTATTTCGATACTGCCTATTAAATCTTTAACTGGTTGTGTTCTTTGCTTTTCAAACCTTTTATATAGATCTGGATTCCAATCTTTCATGTAATCACTCCCTGTGTCACAAAAATAGTTAATTATATCGCCTAACGTTCCGTGAATTGACGACGAGGACATCCATCCTTGTTCTTGTCCATGTCGTCAATTCGCTGTTAGGGGAAGTTCAATAGGACCCCATGCAAAATATAACAATTATTCAATGTTACCTTTTATAAATAAATTGATAGCATTATTGGCAATTATTGTGGTAGATGTAATATCAAATCCAGCTCCGACAATCCCACCAACTATTGGCACAGCCTTACCCAAATTAATTATCCCCTTCTGTCCAAACTTAGTTATGAACCTAAAACCAACTTTCTGATTTATCTTCACCATAACTGTACCAGGTATCTTCTTAATCATTGCAGTTGTAAACTTACTACTAAATGCAATACCTGCGGTCTTTACAACATCTTTCATACTATTACCAGTTAAGCATAAATAAACTAGAGATTGTACTTCATCACTATGAACATCATATCCACCGATCTTTGCAATTGCTGCGACCATCCTAATCTGGACATATAAAACACTTGTAATGTTGGCAGGTAATGCTACTGGTAAGGTTATCAATCCTCCTAGCCCAGTTAAGAATCCTGAAGTCCCACACTTCATAATCTGAAAATCTCTAAGTTTCTGACAAGCTTTTAGATCCTCTTTATATCTCTCTTTGTACTCTTCAGCCAAGACATAAACTGATTTAGATGTTGGTATACCATTTAGAGCTATCTCATATGTCTTATCTAAAATTGATAGCGCCTTATCACCTGTCATTTCACTCATAATATACTCCCTATATTCTAATGTTTTATTTCCGACTATTGAATTTCCCCTAACGTCCCGTGAGTTGACGACGTGTGCCATCCATCCGATAAAAAGGCCATGTCGTCAACTCGCTGTTAGAGGAAGTTATTCATTGACTACCCTCGTTACACAAAAAAAACTGTTAAATAAGCACTTCATATTGCATTACTTTCTTACCTGTTTCATCATCTTTGAAAGATCTAGTAAATTTTCCATTAGCCTGTAGTATAATACTCATTGAACCAATATTATCCTCATTGCACGTCACAAGAACACTTCTCAAACCAATCTTTCTTGATTCGATTAATCCTAGTTCAAATATTCTACTTCCATATCCTTTTCTCCTATTGTTGCTTTTTATTTCATAGCCAATATGACCAAGCATCTGTAGATACTCGCTATCCACACGGTGCCTAATTCTGATTACACCAAGTACTTCACAAGTATTATCCACTAGCCAAAAACTGCTACACGGTACCCATCCTTCAGGTAAATTCAATCCTTCGCTGGAATCGCATAAGTCCTTAATAAACCCATCGAAATCCACCACGGCTTTTCTATATAATTCATAACTTTCATAGCCTGTCGACTTAACATCCTCGACAAATTCAAGAAATGAATCCTTATACTTTATATCTGGCCTAACTAATCTTGGATACTCCATAATAATTTCTCCCTAATCAAATTAACGTCAAATCACACTCAAACCGAAATGAATAATTTCCTCTAACGTCCTGTGTGTTGACGACGCCAATCTGCTTACAGGGTGAGCTCATGCCTGTGAGCCTTGCGAACGGCTAATGCGACCCCGACTCGGTTAGCAGATTGAGTGTTGGCAACGTGCTGTTAGGTGAAGTAATCTAGCGTCAGCAACCATCAAAGTTGGATTCGCTAAACCTCTTCATCATAGGATGATCTTCATTAAGTTCTAATAGGTCCCAGAGATTACCATATAAATCCTTAAAAACAGCTACCATACCATAGTCCGCTTTCTTTGGTTCTCTTACAAATTCAATTCCAATCTCAGTCATACGATTGTAGTCTCTCCAAAAATCATCTGTATTCAAAAATAGAAATACCCTTCCACCCGATTGATTACCTATGAAATCCCTCTGTACTGGCTTCGAAGCTCTTGCCAACAATAACGTTGTTCCATTTGAGCCAGAAGGAGCTACAACAACCCACCTCTTATCTTGTTCAGATTGATATGTATCCTCAAGAAGTTCAAAATTGAGCTTATTTGTATAAAATTCAATAGCTTCATCATAATCATCAACAACTATCGCAATATGTACAATTGATTGCCTCATAATAACCTCCAAATAAAATTTCTCATGGTCAGCTAGATTATTTCACCTAACGTCCTGTGAGTTGACGATGTGTGGTATCCATCCTTGTTCAAAGTCCATATCGTCAACTCGCTGTTAAGCGCAGTAATTGTCGTCAGCTTGTGAAACACCTATAGTCAAACCTAAACTCTAAATCAGAATTCATCTATATATTCAACGACTTGCCATCTATTCCCAGTTCTAATCACTTCAAACATCACGAAATGTATAGATGAATATGTGGCTAGTTCTCCTTTCGATTCATCGTTCAAAAAAGACCTGTATTCTAGTGCTTCAACAAACATACTATCTACATTATTGTTCAAGGGGCCAACAATAATCAAACGTCTACTCTCACTATTAATGTTATTATCGTACCAATCAATTACTGAATCGAAAGCGCTACCTTCTTCAATCGGCTCACCTGAATTAGTTGTACTCCGTATTTCAGGTAATGAAGTATACTCAAAGAGTTTTGACATTAACATATCAAGCCTCAAGTCAACTTCACGTTCGACATCAAATTGAATAGACGTATTGCCAGATTCATCAGATAAGCTTGCTTCCTTCATCTGTTCTTCTAGTTGATCAATTTTAGACTTAAGTTCAGTTATAATAACATCCCTCGCTCTAATCTCATCCTTTAGTTTCTGATGCTCAGCTTCATAATCATCACTTGTTGGGTTGCATCCACTTAGGATTATCATAAAAAAAATTATTGCAGTATATATGTATCGATTTATAGTATTCTCCTCCTCATCACTAACTAACTCTAGAAACTTTACTTGTCTCTGTCTAGTAACCAGAAAATTATTGTGCTTAACGTCGGTGTGTTGACGATGCCAATCTGCTTACAGGGAGAGCTTATGCCTGTGAGCCTGCGAACGGCTAATGCGATCCCAACTCGGTTAGCAGATTGAGTGTTGTCAACATGCTGTTAGCCGATGTATAGAATGACAAGTCCCAACAATCTAACGTTCAACCTCTTTATTTAGAGTTTCATGCCTACTTATACACGAAACAATTAGAAATCCCGTTAGAACTTGAATAACTAATAAAACCTCAGAGTGTATAATAAAAATCCTAAAAGGATCACCAAACAACCTTGCTATTGTACTACTGTAATACAATGACAATGGTTTCCAACAACTCAGAATTAAGAATGGAATTACTATAACAGTAAACCTTATCCAATCATACGTAAGGGCACCTTGGGTTCTCATAATGGTAAATATTCTTTCAAAACTAATCAGAATCCCAGATATGATATACGCAAAAGGGACCAGTAAAATAAACCAATATGGATTTTTCCCTCCATTAATGAGGTTCAGGAATATCACTCTAAAGTAATTCTGACTATATATAATAGCTGCTATAACCAAAGAATACATAAACAGTCTAAATGCATAAGACTTTATTTTTATAATCATTAAATCTCTCCTTTTAGGAAACCGAATTCTATATATTGGCTAACGGTCCGCATTCACGACAGTCTGGCACCTTAGAGTGTTCGCTCATGGCACCCCTGTGGTGACTTATGCGAACGCGGCCCGACGGGCTTTGGTGGCTGGCTGTGGTCGACTCTAATCTTCGAAGCCGTTCCCTCAGTCGACCCTTGCGTTAATGTATTGTTAGCAGACGTCTTTACGGATTACCAATTGTATTCTTTTTCTCTTTATAACAATCTAATATCAGTCTAATTATATTGTAGTAGGAGTAAAACAGAAATTCTTGAACTCTTTCATCATTAACTCCAATCTTACTAAGTTCCTTATGTCGAATATTACATTCGTTTGAAATCATAGTAATACTTTTTATGTGGTTATCGAGCATACCAATTAGTTTTGAATCAGTTGATATAAAATAGAGTATCTCCTCTATACTGCGCTTCTTATTGTCACCTTCATAAGTTTTAATACGTTCTAATATATTAGCTAATATGCCCAAAGCCTCAAGCTTTTTATCACCATTTGGTTCTCTAAAAAATGCTATCGCCTTCTTTAATTGACCATTTAGAGATTTGTCATTACTAAATTCAAAACTATCAACTCTGTCATCTAATACTTTTGAGTGTATTCTACTTATCTTCCCTTGCTTTATTTCATATGGGTGTTTAAACTTTTTAAACATATCATTCAATTGAACTGTGAATTCATATCGTCCCTTTTTCGAATCGAACTTTGTATGATAATATATTCTGTGATAATTATCATATTCAGTACTAATAGGTACAGAGATAAATCTATATACATATTCCGCAAAACTTAATACTTCCAAAGTTTCAGGCATATAGTTATCATCAAAAAATAATATCTGACAACCTAGTTCTTCTGTAAGTCTTCTCAAAAAGGACGATTCATCAAATCCGGTATTAGTCTCTCTATCTCCACAAAAATATTCTGAAAAGTAATCCGCATCCGCTTTTCTCATGACATACATACGCAATGAGTTCCAGAAATTATTGCTGATTACTGGTGTAAAATCATTTTCTCCTTCTCTATGCATAATATAACTCGAACTCATTTGAACCTCCTTTGAAAAATAGTAAATATGTCTGCTAACGTCGGTGTGTTGACGATGCCAATCTGCTTACAGGGAGAGCTTATGCCTGTGAGCCCGCGAACGGCTAATGCGACCCCGACTCGGTTAGCAGATTGAGTGTTGTCAACATGCTGTTAGGCGATGTTCCTAATGAAAACCCTCGTTATTTTCCGATTTATCTACATCTAAAACTACAATTCTTCTCAAATCTCTTATACCATGATATAATAAAATCAAATACAATCACTTATTGAAAAGAGGTGTTACCATGAGTGTACAAGTCACTGCAATCATTCAAAAAGAAGATGATTGGTATGTCGCAAAATGTGTTGAAAATAATGTTGCTTCTCAAGGAAGAACTATAGAAGAAGCAATCTCCAATCTTACTGAAGCTATACAATTGTATTATGAAGATGATGTGGCTGATATAGAGCACCATCAAATATTTGTTACAACATTGGAGGTTGCTATTTAATGGGATCTAAATATCCAATATTAACTCCAAAAGAGATCATAAAAGCCTTATCAAAAATTGGATTTGAAAAAGTTTCTCAAAAAGGCAGTCATGCAAAATATAAAAATGATTCAATACCACAACGAGTTTTAATAATTCCAATGCATTCAGAAATTGCAAAAGGAACTTTAAAGAGTATACTTGAACAAGCCAACATCTCCTTAGAAGACTTTATAAAACTATTGTAACAATAGCCGCCGATTATGGCGGTTTTTTATTGTACTAAGTTATGAATGTTGCCTAACGTCGGTGTGTTGACGATGTGTGGTATCCATCCTTATTCAAAGCCCATATCGTCAACTTGCTGTTAGGCGATGTAATAACGGAATCTATTTATGTGGTACATCTTGAATCTGCTTAACTCCATAAAACTCTTTACAACACTGTTCTAATTCACTTAAATCAGTAGATAAGAACTTGCCGAAAAACTTAGGCGGAATACATAGTTTAGGAGAAAATTCAATAACTCGCTTACTTACTGTACCTCTTCTACGAGCATACATAATCACACCTATTGACACATCCAGAATTTCTGCCAACTCAAATATCTTAAGCCCATAAACATGCTCAATTGCATCATAAAGGTTCACATCTATACCAAGCCCCTTTTCATCTGCATCAATGCGTCTAATAAATTCATCATAGTCTATACTCTGATCCATATAGCTATAGTTCTTCTGTATGTACCAAGGCACTTTTTCAATTAAACTGTCATAGTACTCAAAAGAGACACCCCACCCAGTACATATTACATTATTATCTAACTCTTCAGGAATAGCATCGCCATATGATAAAATATCTCCATGGCCTGCACATATCTGATTAAAGTTAAACTCACATGTATTGCAATTTCTAATTATTCTCATTATCTCCCTCCATTCATATATACTTCAATATATCATAGCCTAGTTATTATATCGCCTAACTTCTGCATTCCCGACGTGTCGGGAATATGGTTACATTGGTACTTTTTGCGTATGTCGAGAATAAGCTAAAGTTGGTCAAGAGGATTCTTGATATTCATAATCGACTTGACCGACACATGGGTATAGATCTCAGTCGTCTTGCTACTGCTATGTCCAAGCAACTCCTGAATATACCTTAAATGAACACCACTCTCTAATAAATGTGTAGCAAAAGAATGTCTCAAGCTATGAAATGTAACACTCTTTTGTATGCCAGCTTTCGCTACAGATGCATTAAATACCCGTTGCAATGTTCTTCCAGTAATAGGTCCATCCTTATCCGGATTCTCAAACAGCCACACCTTGGGTCGATACTCTTTGTAATACACCCTTAGCTGCTTAAGCATCTTCTCTGACAACAAAGTGATTCTATCCTTACGCCCTTTGCCTTGATGGACGATGACCACCATCCTTTCACTATCAATGTTCGCGACTGGCATTGTTGCCACTTCACTAACCCTTAGACCACAAGAATAAGCTAACATTAGAACGGTCTTGTGTTTCTCATTAATTGTTACTTCTAACAAACGCTTTACTTCATTTTGACTCATAACCTTGGGTAACTTCTTTTCTTTTTTGGGTCGTTGTAACTTGATAACCTCTGTCTCTTCTATGTTGCTAAATTTTCTTGCATAGATTTTGATGGCATTAACTGCCTGATTACAATAAGAATGACTAGTTTGTTTATTTTCTAACAAATATAACAAGTAACTATTAATGCTAGTTAGGTCACAAGCACCTTCACTATAGGCCAAGAATGCTTTGAGATGATTGCTGTAACTTTTGATGGTTTCGGAACTATAGCCCAAACGTTTTAGATCATCCATAATTTCATTGATCTTCATAAGATCATCTTTTGTTTGTTCAGCTAAACCGTTCTTGTTTCTCTGAAATAGTTCCATCACTGCTTCATACTGAATTGGCGGCAAATGCCAGACTTTCTCCTTTGCCAGCCATTTGCCGCCAAGTAACTTAAGTTGCTCCACATAATAAGGATTGTAATCGATCTGAACGCTTACAAAACCCCACTCTTTGCGAATTTCCATAGACTCCCCCTATGCTATACCACTTAAAGTTTATATTTAGTTGTAAAACTATTGGGATATCAGAAATCTCCCCAGATCCTTTATAATATTATATCATATGTTTCTAAGAAACTTAAGTTCTCTATGTTCAATTTATTTAATTTTTATCATTAGGAATACCCATACAAATCTTCCAAGTTGTACTTCCAATTTTAAGTAATTCATACACAATCACCATCATAAATAAGCCCTAATATGATGATATACTCCTCCTAAAAAATGCACAAAAGAGAGCATCCATGATATACATGAAACTCTCTTTTATCTTCCAATCAGAAATATTTACATTAAATTCCTATACTCTTGTCTAGTATCAACAACAGCATAAATTGTTACGATCTCATTTATTTTATCGGCTTTATAAAAAACCATATGCTTTTCAATAATCAACACACTATATCCCTGTTTACGAAGAATTGCATATCTTGGTTCGCTCCCGGATTCCGGAAAATCTGCAAGGCGCATCATTGCCTTCTCAATCTTTGCAAGGTACTTCAGAGCAATATCTACACTGTCAGAATCATCTGCAATATAGTAGATCAAATCCCTTAATTGATTGTCTGCCTTTTCAGTTCGAACTACTTGATACATATCAGTCCTCCCTGCCAAGGAGCGCACTTCTTATATCATCAAATGTCTCTTGAAGTGGTGCAACTCTTCCATACTTCACGTCTTCTTCTGCTTCTGCCAAAGTGCGAAGCAACTCTAATTCGGAAGTCATTTGTCGGTATTCCTGAAGGCCTATCACTGCAGTATCACCTCTACCATTTTTAGTAATGATCACAGGTTTTCTGGTCTCGTGACATTGCTTTGATATTTCGTTATAGTGATTTCTAAGATCTGCTGATGGGCGAATATTTAGTTCCATTGAGATTACCTCTTTCTATATTCGATATAGTCATATTATATCACTATATGTCTATATTATCAATTGGTTTTATCCTGTATACTTAAGCAGAGGCTGGTCGTACCTTCGGTACTGCTCGCCCTAGCATCCTGGGTGATCTTATCCGAAGTATTACAAAAATCATTCTTGACCGACTTGATGACGAAGGTATTATTACTGATTAAAATGCCAAATGTACCTGAATCGTTAACATGATAATCGAAAAGGAAATAGTAACCTTTCACGCCAACTTCGTCGATTAACATCCTAATGTTTTTGTGTGGTTGGGTGCTTATTTCAGCATAAATATTAGGATATTCTTTCATAAGTTCAATGACTTCTCTAATCTGATAAATACCACTATGTCCAAATATTAGCTTCATAACACTACATCTCATACTCAACTTCAAGATAGTTTTCTGATGGGTTGTTCGCTTTTTTTTCAGCGTGCTTTTCTTTTACCTTGGTTTTTTTACCTTCAAATAATGAATACATTGCAGGTATAACACCTAGAGTTAAGACAGTCGCCATACATAGCCCTGAGATTAGGGCAACGCCCATCGGTGCAAAAAATGGGTCTGAAAGTGTAATCGGTAAAATACCACCGGCTGTTGTTATGGTGGTTGCCATAACAGGGATGAATCTTGTAACGCCGGTTTCTACTATAGCTTCATTCATTTCATAACCTTCATTACGAAGATAATTAATATAATCCAAGAAGACGATGGCATCATTAACGGCAATACCCACAAGGGCAACCACGCCGATAAAGGCAACAAATCCAAAATTATTACCGGTAATTAATAATCCCAGCATGACCCCAATAATTGAAAGGGGAACAGTAAATAAGATAATAAAAGGCTGGGATAAGGAGTTAAACTGTACGGCTAAGATAATATAAACAAGTAAAGCAGCCATCACCATATTAAGCATCATCTCACCAAAGGAGTCTCCCATTGCCTCCATCTCTCCACCAAAACTCATAGATACACCCTCAATAAAGGGATAGTCTTTTGTAGCTTCTTGGAATGCAGCTGTGGCTTCAGCGGCGGTCCATTTGTCTTTATCTATATTGGCCGCTACATGAACAATTCTTTTTCCATCTTCATGAGAGATGGATTGAACGCTATTTGTTTCAATAATTTCCGCTACCTGTGAAAAAGGTATGGCGACACCACTTCGATTATAAAAGGTTAACTTCTCTAAATCATAGATGGTCTCAAGCTTATGCTTGGATGTTCTAATAACAATATCGATATCATCCTGATCATCTCTATAAGTCGTAGCGACAATACCATTGATTGAGTTTCTTAAAGATGCTGCTATAGATCGTTCATCTAGCCCAAGTGCAGCTGCTTTTTCAGAATCCACTTTTACTTCAAGTTCAGGGAAGTCTTCTCCAAAGCTGGTTTGTGGATCCCGGATACCCTCTATGGAAGCTAATATGTTTTTAATATCCCTTGCTGTTGTTTCCAAGTCTTCTAGACTGTCACCTTTTAGCTTTACATAGACAGGGCTACCACTTGGAGGGCCGGATTCAAGTTCTCTAATCTCAATGTCTGCGCCTGGGATTAATCGAACGGCTTGACGTATGGAAGCAACGATTTGACTGCTTGTTCTTTCTCTTTCATTCAAGTCTTTTAGATTGATTTCAATGGATGATTGGATTGGATTGTCACCAGCAGTGGTATCTAAATCACTGAAGATGCTCAAACCACCTGTTCCGACATAACTTACGAAAGTATCGATTTCCGGTATGTCTAAGATAATCTCTTCCACTTGCTTTGTTATAGCTTTTGTTTGCTCTATCGAAGAACCGCTGGGTGTTTTTATAGATATTGAAAACTGTGGCATATCTTCACCACCGAACATCTCAACCGATAAAATGCCGGTAAAGGGCATGCTCACGCATAAAAGAAATAACACTCCAGCTGAACCAACCAGCATTAATTTACGGCTTGTTTTAGCGATGATATGACTTAGAACCTTTGAGTAGGTTTTAATGACGATATGGTCCGTATGTGATACCTGAGGTGCAAATTGCTTAATCGCCATGCCTCCACCAAAGATAATTGCCCCAATATAGGATAGTACTGTAAAGGATCTAAACAATGGTTGATCAAAATCAGCAAAGGCGAATAGGGATAGTAGGATGATGATACCAACGGATAGGACTTTAATGATGAACTCAGAACGCTGACTCTTTTCCTTCTGACCACCTTTTAAAAGGATTGCACAGATTGAAGGCGTAATCGTTATCGCCATGAAGAAAGAACAACTGAGCGTAATAATAATCGTCATTGGTATGGATTTTATAAAATCACCCATAATGCCAGAAGTAAAGAGCATTGGTAAAAATGCAGCAACTGTTGTCAAAGTAGAAGCCAGTATCGCAGGGGCTATTTGGTTCGTCGCTACTAAAGAAGCAATATCCGCCCTGAGGCCTTTTTTTCTTAATCGGTCAATGTTTTCCATGACCACAATGGCGTTATCCACCAACATACCCACGGCCAAGACGAGAGAAAACATTGTAATCTCATTTAATGTATTACCCGTTAGTTTTAAGAATCCAAAGGATGCGAGTAACGACATTGGAATAACAAAAGATACTATAAGAGCTTCCCTTAATCCGATAAATAGGAATAGAACAATAACGACAAGGAATAATCCTGAGATTGCATTATTGGTAACGGACCCAAGTTGTTGATCTACATAATCGGCTTTATCCGCAATTAATGTTAAATCAAATCCTTCCGGGACAAGTTGATCCGATTTTTCGTCTAACATTTTCTCAATCTCTTCTTTAATACGTACTTCATCTGAACTGTCTTTTCGAAGTACTGCCAGAACTACCGTATTTTTGTTTGTTAAGTCTTCAATCGTCGTTGCTGTTCCGTTATATTCATGAATAAACACTTTTCTATCTTCAAAGGTATCTTCAATTGTAGCAACATTCTTTAGGATGATATTGCTATCTGGGTTTGATCTGACGATGACATTTTCAATATCTTCAATCGTTTCAAATTTGCCTGAGGTTCTAAGGCTATACTCTTTTCCGTTTAGTTCTACATTACCGGCAGGAAAACTCACATTAGAAGCGGCCAAAGCATAATGTATGTCATCAATTGAGAGGTTATATATTGAAAGTTTTTGAGGATCGATGGTGATTTGGATTTCCCTATCGATATCACCTGCGATGACAACTTCCTTTACACCATAACTGAGTTCCATTTCCTTCTGAAGTTTTTTAGCTTTTTCCTGTAATGTAAGGATGTCCTCCTTGGTGGTTAATGCGTAGATGAGTACAGGACTTTGACCCGTCTTCATATCATAGACTTCAGGTGTGTTTGCATCACTTGGCAACTGGGCGCTGATGCCTGAAAGCTTTTCTTTAGCTTCACGTACCTTTTCATCCACATCTTCACCGGTTTCAAATTCTAAAAATATGATAGAGTTTCCTATACCTGAACTTGAGGTTATGGTCTTAACCCCTTCAATCTCATCCAATCTTTTCTCAATGGGTTCTGTAACAAGTGTCTCGACTTCTTCAGGAGAAGCACCGATATACATCGTTTGTACATAGGCAAAAGGTATCGTAACCTTAGGCTGTGCTTCTCTTTGTAGAGACATATAGTTGCCTGATCCCCATATTACCAGTGCAATAATAATTAAAAAGGTTATTCGAAAACGTTTGATAAATATGCCAGCCCATTTTCCAAGGGGATTCTTCTTTAAGGATAATTCTGGTATTGCTTTTTTATCTATATTCACGCTTCGTCCCTTCCTACTCTACAATTGTTACTTTTTCTTGGTCACTAACATATTCTTTACCCGATACAATCAACAGATCTCCGTCTCTTAGACCTTCAATGATTTCTACTTCTTTACCGTTATCAAGGCCAAGCTTAACAGGTCGAACATAGGTCGTATCATCTTGTACAACATATGCATACCAAGTGTCTTCTATAAGTTCCAGATGACTACGGTTTACAACGATGGCATCATTTGCTTGACTCTTAACGACACGCACCTCAGCAAACATACCCGGTTTTATTTGATGCTTTCCATTACTGACTTCTACCTTAACAGGGTAAGTAAAGTCCATGTCATTAGGTATTGGACTTATCTCAGTAATCTTTCCTGTATATTCTTCTCCTGAAATGGACTGAATCGTGACAAAAACCTTATCGCCAATCGATAACCCATTAATCAAATCATCCGTGACGTTTATGGGAATGAGAATCGTATCCATATCAATAACGCTATAAGCCGGAAAACTCGAATTATATATTTCTCCTATCTCAATATTTTTAGTAGCTATAATCCCACTTATAGGACTGGTCACATTCAAATCGGATAAGGTTTCTTTTGCGTTATTATATTGAACGGCCAATGCATCTCTTGAAGCGATGGCTTGCTGTAATCCGTTTTTAGCCAGCGCAGTATTTTCAGTTAGTTGCTTACCTGTCAATAAATTATAACTCTGTAAAACTGTGTCATAAGCATTTTTAGCTTGAAGGTAGGCTTGCTCCATGCCGTCATACTCACTCTTAGAAACTGCACCGGATGCGTATAAAGCTTTGGTATTCTCAAAGTTGATTTTTGCATTATCATAGGTAAGTTTGGCACTGTTTAGAGAAGATTTCACTTGGTTAAGCTGGCCCTCTTGCTGACTCCCCGAAGTAATGTTCACGTTTAATTTTGCTGAGTTAACAGCTGCTTCTGCGGAGTTCACCTGACTTGCTAAAGATTCAACGGTGTGTCTCATATCGGTTTCGTCAAAGGCGAATAAGACATCACCTTGTGAAACACTTTCGCCTACGTTAAAATACGTAGCGCTAATCTCACCGGGGAATTTGCCCATGATATCCACTTCCTTAATCGGTTTAACTTGTCCGGTAAAAATAGACTCATCCCTCATATTACCGGCTACGACCGCCTCTACTTTTACTGGCGTATAGGTTTCACCTTCAGCACCTACTGCTTCTGCTTCGCCTTGACAGCCCGTAATGACGAATGTGGATATAAGCAATACTGTTAACACTAAACTATACTTTTTCATACTTTGGTTGTTCCTCCTCAAATGGTCTATATGAATACATTTATAGAATTAATCTTTGGCTAAGGCGTCAAAACGATATCATAAAACTTAGTTTTTTCCTTTAACCCTCTTTTATTCAACAATTATATCACTCCTTATATGATAGAAAAATTAGACAATTATTAGATATTGATTAAAGCTGAAATTCTGCTATTTTCTTCAAGATTGCGCCCAAGCCGGGCGCATAACAAAAAACGCCTTTCTTAACAGAAAAGCGCTTCTTGTGGGGTTCATGAAACTTGAAACCTATAGAACTTCTATTTTAACTTTGTGCCACTGATAATATCTTTCCCTTTTTTAAGTTGTTCTTCATATGCCCTTTTCATCATTGTAATGATTTCACTGTTGTCAATCTTCTTTCCTTCATATAAACGAAGGGCAATCTTATTCATAACTTCAATATAAGCATAACCCAGTGCAGCTGTTAGAATGGCTGCTGTTGTCCCACTAATGACGCCTCCAACCGCCGTTCCAACACCCGGTATAAACTTAACAACATTGGCAACGATTGTTCTACCAAGTGCAGTAGCACCACCGACGCCTCCAATTGCAGTAACGATAGAGGTAATCAGCGTTTTCTCAACATTAATACCAAATATAACCGTCAAATGTGCAATCATAGCAATCTGACTTGGCACCAAGATGGTTGCGTCCGCAAAAGGGATAGGGGTAAAGCCGGTAACAAAATTCGTCGATACATATGGTAATACAGCTAATCTTGCAGCCACTACTTTCTTCTCAAGATTAACTTTTTGAGCATTTATAAAGGCCTTTTTGGCTGCTTCATCTAAACAATTATAGGTTACATCCACAAGTTGTGTAAGGCCAAATGGTGGAATTATAATATCTTCACTGATGACGATTTCTTCTGCCAATGTGGGTACTACGTTAACGACCGGAAGATTCAGATTTCTTATATAGCTTTCAAATTCTTTGTATTGTAGGCCCATACATTGTGTCATGACAATAAGGACCGGTAGCTTTTTAGAAAACTCATTGATCCACTCCAGTTCAAAATCTTCAATTCTATTCGAACTTGAATTAATACAGTACCATGCCACATGTATATAATCTTTTTCATTCTGACTTAATAATGTTCGATCTATTTGCCCAACGATTTCCTTTTTTATTTCTTCTTGTACTTCTGAATCTAGTTCTAGTCCTTTTGTGTCATAAATCGTGAGTGGAACGCCCTTTTTTGTGATCTTGCTGATATGTTGTGTCACCGGCTTACCGATTCCGGTTTCAACCAGCTTTTCTCTAAAAACATTATTAATGAGCGTGCTTTTTCCAACCCCGGTCTTGCCAATAATCATTATATTTGCAGTAGACATAGACTCAACTTCCTCATTGTATTTTTTCATAAACATGTCAAACCAATTTTCACTCATGTTATTCATTCCTTCTATCGATTCTAGATTGTAGTTTTCTACTTAATGCATCGCCAAACTTAAAAGCGGTAACTAAAATTATAATAGATACGAGCAATTGATTCAAAAAATTAGATTTATTATTATTCTTTCTCATCATACCCTCCAATAAACAAACTTAACTACAATTATGATAGCATATATAAAAAGATAAGACCCTTGTCTTAGTACGCTACCACAAAGCAACCCTTTTACAATGCCTCTGTGTCATTCCTTCAAACTTGTAATCAAAGATAGGTTGAAACAAAATACTTCTGGTAAAGAAGTTTATCTTTTAATTATATCTTTCTTATTCAGAATTATCAAATTCTTCACGCTTAATAAAACTATAAGCTTTTATATTTCTTCTATCTCAAAAAGTTTCTTTACGGCACTTAGATTCATCAGCAATCTTATGTGCATGATGATACTTATGGCCATCAGAGCAAACAGATATACACCGCCACCCTCTTTTGGCATATTCAATGAAAAACTCATGACCAGTAAACACAATCCCTGTATCACCGCATACCGCTTGAGTTCAGACCCAAACTGATGAGACAAGGTTGTTTCTTCAAGCATGGTCATATGTGCCATCATACCTTGGTAGATATAAACCACCAGTAACAGTTCACTCAGCCATCCAAAAATCATCACAGCATAGTTGAAAAAATCACCCATCTGTATCCATCCAAGCATCCCTGTAACAACATCCAGTATAGAAACACATATCATACTTACTGACAAAAATCTAGCAATACGAAAAACCCTAAGCTCTATTTTGGCATATAGATATCCAAGTCCAACAAACACTAAATAGTATCCAAGGACATCCGGTAATAGATCGAATCTGCCAATATTTATATCGATTAGGACCAGTAAGAACCCGCTAAAAATATATTTATACCCATTATTCATGTTCCGTCCTCCATAACGCTACGAAAGATTCAACAGCGGCTTCGTTCATGCCGGTACCATAAAAAGGATAATAAATCCAAGTATCATAAGATTGACCGTCTTTTTCATAGACCATGTCCAAGGATATCATATTAAAACGCCATTCACTTGAGGCATCCTTATCCTTTGCCGTATAAGCCACCTCAAACCCTCTTTTTACCTCTATGGGCTCTGTAAGGTTCATCAATGCATCATAAGTATAAGTTCTATCAAAGTCAACAATGAGGCTCATATCCAAATCATCCCTATGGGGCTCAAAAGATGATAAATCCAGTGATGTGATCCTAATTGGGGTCTCTGTCTCAAAATCAGCAGTAAAATGATCCTTGCTCCCACCACCGCCTTTTCTTAATCTATGCTCCTCCCAATTGTCTTCCGTTCTTATTGTAATTCGCCCAAGAGATACCGGCATGATGGTGCCATCGTCAAAGATAGCTGTACCCCTACCAAAAGTAAGGCTACCCTTCTCTTCCATTCGACTTATGTCTTCATCCGTCAAATAAAGATTGATATACCCTTGTTTCAAAGTATAATATCGCCCTATCTCATCATTGTACGGGTTGTTGTTCGTATCGCTTGTATACATGAAGCCACCGAAACCACCGCTTTGACTGACAGACTGTTTTGCATCAAGACCATAAAAACTTATGGATTGAAGTCTTCTTGTATCACTGTTATTCATGATATAAGATATGGTCAATGTTTCATCCAACATCCCATCATAATAGATCTCATCATTGATTTCTGTAAATAAGGGCGTCTCAATAACCTGATAAGATGCATAGATAACATTACTTATGGCTGATAGCGTGACCAACGCTGCAATGATTATGCTATATCGTTTTAGTTTTTTTTCTGACATACTCTCTCTCCTTTATCCTTTATAGAGCGCCATCTGGATGACACCCCTTCCTACCCATGTTGAAGAAAGTGTTTCTAACTATAATAACAATTGGAGCCTTGGTTATGTGACACTTTGTGTCCAAGTTTTTATCCAGATAATTTCCATTTGTATATATTTCATCCTATTTGGTTAAGATCTTAATTGTTTAGTTGTATTGAATACCCTTCTGCAAAAGCACTTTCATTAAAAAAGTAAACCTGAAAATAGTCATCGTTAATAATCTGTCTTTCTACGAGTGGCTTTCCTTCTTGATCAGTACCTATTTTTTCTAAGATCATATATTTTGTTTGATCACTGACTTCAATGCTACTTGGTACATCATGAGCGTAGATTTTCTCTGAGATGACCTGATTATCAAGATCATCCATCTGCTTCAAAACATAATATTCCACTTCATCCATGCTTTCGACATTAATCTTGACTTTAAAGCTTTCAGTGGATTCACTGTTACCTACCATAACCGTACGATTCTCTGTTAAGAACATTGACATACTTCCTTCACCACCATTTTCACCATCCATGGATACGCCTGAACCTGAAGTAAAATAGATCTCGCCTTCATCCGTCATATATACCGGATTCAATACAGCCATTATCACCGGCGCATTTTTAGCAAAAATTGTACCTTCTATTTCATTGCCTTCATCATTAACACTGATATGTACCAAGGACACCTGGTTGCCACTACCGACTCTGCTATAGATGACACCCTCTTTTTCATAGCTCGTATCTATAAACAAGACCCCTTCATAGCCTTCAAAAACTATATCCTCAGGATGATCTTCGTCTATTGTTCCATATACTCTTCCTTTATATTTAGAATCCATAACGACTTCTCCACCCTGCATCAATTTGTTGCTATTTTCTGAAACATAGGCCTCAAAATCGAATAGATCAATATAATCTTCAGTTACAAAAACCCCAACGAGCTTATCCTCTTCCCTTGTATTACCTGCTTCTGCTACCGCCAATTGACATCCGGATAATAGCACCGATATCATGCATAACATCACTAGACTGCCCATTATCTTCTTATGCATCCTCATCATCCTCCTCCATTCTGCCGTCAAATTTCAATATATCCCCCAATTCACAGTCCAAATAATAACAGATTTTATTCATTGTATTGAACCTTATGCCTTTTGCCTTGCCACTACGCAATATAGATAAGTTTGCCTCTGTAATATTAATCAAAGAGCACAGTTCTTTTGATGTCATATTTTTTTCCTTCAATATTTCTGTTAAGTGCACCCTAATTGCCATATCTGCCTCCTACACAAACAAATCCATCTCTTCTTTGATTTTTGAGCTGTGTGCAAAATACTTTGCAAGCAACATGGTCATGATGACAATTAAAATAGATGTAAGGGGTATATCAATATGATAATTGCTATGAATCAGCTTAGCACCTGCTATCAATTGCAGTAAGTTTATAAAAATAGATGCAATCACCGTTACGATAATGGCTTGTCGACATTTACTTACGAGTTGAACGGCCTTATCCACAACGCTTTGGCTATATCTTTCAGTCTTCAATGCCTGCACCAAGTCATAACCTGCTAAAATAATGCGTATTTGATAAAATAACGGAATCATTTTAATGATCGATCTTAATAAAATAAAATAATGTGTAAGTGAAAAATCAATGCCGGCCATAGTATTCGCCGCCTCAACCGCTTTCATTTCTCCCATAATATCAAATGGCAATGCAAAGGTTAATGCAAGCACTGAAATACCTGCGAATGTAATAAGCATAACTTCAAGGTCAATGAGTAGTCTATCTGTCATGCCTGTTTGGATTCTTCGAAGCAGACGCATAATTATATACCCTATTAACACAATATATACTACGCTTGAAACGCCTATTTTCCACGAACCTTTTAGAGTGGAAGGTGCTAAGATACCTTCTGCAAAACCAGGGTTGATCATATAATACATACCAAAAAATAATAGAACACTTAGCAGTAATAGTAATAGATCCTCACTCTTTTGGATGCCTTTTCGTATTCTTATACTTAGTAAAATAAGTGGTGCCAAACAAAACAACACATAAGCCACCCAAGCTATAACATTGCCAAAGGGACTATTTAATGACAGTATTCTAAGAAAATAACCCATTTGTACAAATGGAAAAGAAATGATACTGTCGTAACCAATCGCTTGATCTTTCATCAGAAAAAAAGCAATGATACAAATAAATCCTTCTCCTATCAAGACACTTACCAATCTTTTTTTATCCATATCCATCTCCCTTTATTATTGTTTTACAATAATCACAAGATTATTATATCACTCAAATTATTGTTTTTCAATAATTTAATTAAAAAAACCAATACTTTATAATCTATAAAGTATTGACCTTTTTCTTTGATTTTCTATATTATGGCTTTAATCTCTATTGACCCATACAACTATCTTACCACTAACATGACCTTTTTCCAGTTCGGATAGTCCTTTAGGAATATCTTCGAAGGGGATTTCTTTTTCTATCACAGGTCGAATTTCTTTCTTATCTACAAGGTTACCAATATAAGATAGATCTTTGCCATTTGCTCTTGCAAGAAGACCTTTAAATTTTTTGCCGTTTTTACGGGATATCAATCCTCCAAAAGCAGTAACAAAGATAATTTGCTTCATAGATTTGCCACCAATCATAACCAAACGGCCTTGAGGTTTTAATAACTTACTATAGGTTTCTATTTTGTTATAACCATTAACAGCTATGATTAAATCATATTTATATTCAATATGATCAAGAGGTATTTTTGTGTAAACCAGTACTTCATCAGCACCAAGATCTTTGGCTTGTTTTTCATTTTTTTCACTAATGACTGCTGTAACGTTTCCACCAAAATATTTTGCAATTTGAAGAGCATAGCTCCCAACGCCGCCAGAGGCACCAACCACCAGTACGTCTTCACCAGCTTTTAATTGTCCTATATTTCTAACACCTTGAAGTGCTGTTACAGCTGTTACTGGTAAAGCAGCAGCTTCTATATGCGTTAAGCTTTCTGGTTTTCTAGCCAGTAATGATGATTTTACACAGATATAATCTGAAAAGGCACCAAATCCCGCATCAGCAACATCTCCCATGACGGTATCACCAACTTTAAAGTCTGTAATTCCCTGACCAAGTTCAACAATCCGACCTGAAAATTCACAACCTTTAATTTTGTTTTTAGGCCTGATCAGTCCAGTCATCATTCTCATTACCAATGGCTTTCCTTTCAGAAGTCTCCAGTCTGGTGCGTTTAAAGCCGTAGCTTTTACTTGAATTAAAACTTCGTTGTTTTTAGGCGTTGGCATCTCTACTTCTAAGACTTTTAAAACTTCTACCGAACCATATTGCTCCTGAACAATTGCTTTCATTCTAAACCTCCTTCTAAGGTTATTATAGAAAATACGTGTAAAATATAAATAAAATGCCCGTAATCATGTCCTCCAAATTTAATATGACCCAAACATAATTAAACTTTATCTCTGATAAACATATTTTAGGTAATTATCATTTTGATTCAGGTTTAATCATAAATAATGGCTTTGCCTTGTTCCCGTTACTTTTTTAAAGCTAGAAGCATATTATTTATTTCCTCATCGGAATGTCTATCCCATGACCCTAATTCAGCAATTATTTTCAAAGGAGACTTTGACCGATATGAACGTGTAGGGTTACCGGGATATCTTTTGTCCGTTAAGTTTGGATCATTTTCAAAATCGCCTACTGGTTCTACAATATAAATTCTTTCCTTAAAGCTAGATGTTGCCAATTCAGCACCCCATTTTGCAGCTTCTAATGTTGCTGTAAAATAGATATAGTTGGATTTTTTATCTTGGTAATTTGATAGATGTTGTGGTTCTAAAAAGTCTCCAATTTTCAACTCTGCTTTAGTACCATGAAAAAAAGGGCCGTTATCTAATATATCCTGCTTGTTATCCATATATATTCACCTCTTATATCGTTATATTTACAGCTTTCGTTCCGATAATGCCTTTTCTAAATCCAAAAAAGAGTAAGGATATTTATTTCTTGTGCAGAATCCTGATAATACGGTTATATACGATTTCCGACAGATTCCAAGTGTATCCGTCAAAATTAGTTGTGTTCACAAATTGAATAACTACTGTATCAATATCTTGGTGGTATTTGGCAATACTCTGATAGCCGGGAATCAATCCAGTATGGCCATACTCGTATATTGAAGAATAGATTGCTTCTTCCCCTTCATCAAACAATGACCCATCGTTTAATGCCCTTAGAAATATACCCACATCTTCTGCTGACGCTATCATTGAGCCATAATCATCCGTTTTAATATCTTCCTCAATGCCAACGTAGTAACCACTCATCACATCGTTCATATTCACATCATGCATCGAACCGAAAGTATTTTTTAGCCCGAGAGGGATCAGAATTTCCTCTTTGATGTATTGGAATTTGCCATAACCCAATACCTTTTCAATGATTTCAGATAGCAATAAATAATTGGTATTTGAATATTCGTAATCTTCACCAGGTTCAAATTTAGCCGGCAAATCAAGTACGCGTTCAAGTGCTTCCTTATTGTTTTCTGGTGGGTTTGTCCAGAAATCTGGAGCGTCCGTCAAATTAGGAATGCCACTTCGATGCTGCACCATCATTTTCAAGGTTATTCTTTCTGCATTTTCAATTCTTCCCTCAAGTTCAGGAAAGAAATCAACGAGTGTTTTATCCAAAGACAAGCCTTTATCATTTACCAATTTGGTGATAGCAACAGCATCATATAACTTACCAATACTTGCAATCTTAAATAATGAATGGGGATCGGCTGGTATTTTGTTCTCCCTATTTTTCCAACCTGAAGCATAAAAAGTAGGTTCTTTTCCTCCTTGGTCCACATAAACAATAATGCCATCAAATCCGAGTCCAATTGCTTCATTAACCTGTTCTTGAACAGTTTCCGGTAATGGCGCTAACCATGCTCTCACCAAAATCCATGGCACGAAAAACATGGATATTACGGTTGCAATTGCCAAGATTATTCTAAGTATTCTTTTTATTTGTTTCTTTTTTGACATTTACGATTTCCTTTCTAAGCCGTCTTGAAATTTATAACAACTATAATGGCAAATAAAATTCTTAGCATTGACTTAAATCAATGCACTCTCTTTTTTATACTGTCATAATACAGCTATACCAACAATGAAAGGAGCACTATTAATGAAAACTTCTAATAATAACCCAATACGTTTCTGGAGCATAACCTCCGGGATTTCTTTACTAATCATGGCCATAGCGGCTGGTTATGCCTATGGCTTCTCATTCAACCAAATCTATGTAGAAAATAATACTCTACAGACGATGACAAACATACAATCAAATAGCACCTTATTCTATTCAGGTGCTATTGTATGGTGTCTTATCCTTGCCACAGACATAATTGTCTCTTATGGATTTTACAGATTTTTGAAACCAATCCATAAGCCAATTGCTCTAATCTCAGGTTGTCTTCGGCTTACATACTCAGTCTTTTTAGCAATCGGTATCGCCTTCCTTTTCGGAAAAAACACTGAGCAATTTTTAAAAATGTGGTCACTTGGTTTGTTTATTATCGGCTTCCACCTTGTAATAACAGGTATTGGAGCCTTCTTAAGCACTGAAACACCAAAGTTATTTGGGGTTCTATTGATTATTGCAGGAATAAGCTATAGTCTAATCCATGGTCTTCAAAATTTTGTACCTCAGGCAATATCCCTTGCCGCATATATTGAATCTTTTCTTACTATACCTATGACTGTCGGTGAACTCTCTTTCGGTATATGGCTATTGATTAAAGGCGGTCGAAAAATCAATCAACAACCTTCAAATGACCCTGTCCCAGACGCCTCTTGATTCGACTCAATGATTCTGGTGTTAGACCTAGGTAACTGGCCAGTTGATAGCCAGGAACCCTGGTGAACAATTCAGGCCTTTTGCCCATCATGTGTTTAACTCTTTCTTCCGGAGTCATTCGTATGAAAGAGGCAAAAGTGTCCTGTAACTCACCCATGCCAGCCTGCATCAATTTCAAAACGATGTTTTCAAATTCAGGATACTTCTTAAGCTCACTGTCCTGCTCATCTAACTCACCAACAATCATGATAGAATCTTCCAGACATACGACAGAATAAGGTGATTCGATATTTTCACCTTCAGTAAATATGGTAATACTTTGGTTTTCTGTAAAAAAATCTGATGTCACCTCTTTGCCCTCAAGATCCACTGAAAATTTTCTTGCACACCCTTCTAGAATGAAGAAGCACTGTTTGGGAACATCCCCTTGTTCAATTAAAACGGTACCTTTTCTAAACAACTGCACAGGAATATGGTCCACCATCTCACGAAGGACCTTCACATCCAGTTCACTGTAGCTTTTTATAACATTAACAAGTTTGTCCAATATAGCGCTGCTAATTCTTTCTTCTTTCATCTGGCTATGCCTCCAATCTAGACCAACCGACCAGAAGGATGGTTCGAGACCACTGGTTCTAATTCAATATCCAACAGAGTTGGCGCATGGTCTTGCCTATCGCCAGAGTCCAGTATCTCGGATTTAATAATTCTATCCGCTAACCGATTACTAACGAGCCAATAATCAATCCTCCAACCGGCATTATTGATTTTGCTTGTTTTTACCCGTTGTGCCCACCAAGTGTATACACCCGTTACATCACCATGAACATATCTAAAAGTATCTGTAAACCCCTTACTCAGTAGATTTGTAAAGCCTTCACGTTCTTCATCCGTAAAACCGGCTGACATATGATTGCTCTGAGGATTGGCTAGGTCAATCTCATTATGGGCAACATTATAGTCCCCTGTTGCCAGAACCGGTTTTATTTTATCAAGCTTTTGAAGGTACTTGGCATATTTAACATCCCAGACTTGTCTTTCTTTCAATCTTCTCAGCCCATCGCCTGCATTAGGGGTATAGACTTGAGTAAGATAAAACTCTCCAAAATCCAAGGTCATAATTCTTCCTTCAAAATCCATGGTATCTGGTGCCTCAATCTCAGGAAAATCAACTTCTGGGGTGTATTTGTCCTTATATAAAAACATTGTCCCTGCATAACCTTTTCTAGCTGGTTCCTTAGAACTTCGCCATTTATAAGTATATCCTTCAAACATAATTTCCAAACATTCAATATGCTTCTTGCTTGGCCCTTTTTCAGGTAATTTCGTTTCTTGCAAAGCAATAACATCCGGATTCTTCTCTAATATTGTAGCAATCACTTTTCTTGTAAGGACTGCCCTATTAGACTCGCTCGTTAAAGCGGCATTTAATGAATCAATATTCCATGAAATAAATCTCATAATTACTCCTTTTTTTGCTGTTATCTAGACCTCAACAACCTTCTTAAAATTATTTAGGATTGACTGCCATCCTTCTTTTTGAAGGTCTATAGTATTTATATCTTCTGCGTCAAATGTTTCAATTACTTTGGTCTGTGCCTCTCCGACCTTTTGGAATAATACTTTCATCATTCGGCCATCATCTAGTTGATTTATTATATATGAATCTTCCACTAAGTCAGTATAGGTTCCTGAAAAACCAAATGACATACTTCCATCTTTTGCTGCCATGGTATAAACGAAACGTCCACCCTTAAAAAGATGATTCACTGCTTCTGGACAATGCCAATCCTCAGAAGCAAAATTCCACTTTATAATATGTTCAGGCGATGTCCAATACTCCCAAACTTGATGAAGCGGTGCCTCTATAAGTGCCTCAAAAGTTATCTCTGTAAATGCGCCTGAGTTCTTCTCACAAACTTCTTTAAGTTTCACAAGTCCTAAGTCCCAAACATCACTCATATCTGTGAATTCCTCGTCATCTACATCTACCTCTATCGTAAACCGCGTATGATCATCATTTATTTTTTCAAGATAATAATTTTCAAAGGAAGGTGTCCACTTCCTTGCCTCTTCGCTGGTATAATCAACACTATCATCCTTCACAAGACCTAAATGCTTAATAGATATGTATTTTAGGTGGTCACTTTCTGCAATTTCTGAATACAGACCCATTGTATGTCCCTGCTCATCCGCCATCAAAAATTTAATATGATCACCCTTTTGCCATCCACCTTCAAAATAGGACCCTTCTTGAAAGACACTTGTCCAGAGTTGATACTTTGATGGATTAATAATTGCACCCCATATGACCTCTGGGGAAGTTTTTATATCTACTGATTTCTTAATTTTCTTCATATGGACCTCCTTGATTTCTCTTTACAATTTATCACGTTGCGTTGATTTATAATACTATTATCTTCCTACTGATAATCAATGTCAATTGCAACATAAAATAAATATATCATTCTACAATAAAAGTGTGCCTAGCCAACAACTCAGGTTACTTTTCAAGCGACTGTCCTGTTCATCCAACTCACCAATTAGGCTTATGAGAAATTACCTATTGCTTATGCTTTTTTGAATCAATCTGTTCGTTCATAGTAAAATAAAACATAACAAGGCCTGCGCTAAGTAGCACGCCACCTAAAATATCCGTAAACCAGTGCACACCCGATAACAATCGCCCTATAACCATAAGGCCTGTGAAAATTCCACAAATAGTATTCACTATATTTCTTGCTTTGTTGTTTATGATTAAACGACTAAATTGCATCATAGCGGTTGGCATAATACACATGACAAGCATGGTGGTCGAGGATGGATAGGAAGCCTCTAAGAAGCCGTCAATCAAAATGGGACGGTAATTTACAATAAAGAACTCAAAAAATAAATAGGCTGTGAAAACGATACTATAAAAACCACCCAGTAATAAAATACTACGATCTACCTTGAATAAACTTCTTCTTTTAATCCACTGACATAGTCCAAGTATAGCAAAACCCAAAGCAATGAATACTGCTAAAATACTTGCCCAATCCGTAATATTGTAAAGTGTCCTATTAATACCAAACAAATTATGCATCCATCCATTTAGCGTTGCAAATCCTACAAATGATTCTTCAGGTCCAATTGGTTTGACATCAATAAATGTAATCATAAGCGAAAATAGTACAAAAGCTATTAAGTAACTTGTTGAAATAATAAAATTTTTAGTGTTCTTAGTTTTCATAAAGAAATTCCTCCGAGTAATGTATTGGCAATGTGCCTGCTTACACATTACTCGGAGAACTTCAAAAAAGGCAGAATTGTGCTGTCACATGAGCGATACGATTCGTATCACTGCCCTTTAAAAAGCAAGGAAGCCTTTATAAGCAGTAGAATAAAGGACAAAGTAGCAATATAAGGTTGAAGGGTAGCCATAAAAATCATTACACTTAAAATACTTAATAACACCGATATTTTACTTTTGTTTTTTATCCAAATGCCATTATCCCAGTTTTGTAGTGTCAATAGCAAAGTTCCAAAGACAGTGATTCCTAAAATAATTGTATAATAAATCACCTCTATATAAATTGGTATATATTCGATTGCAATTAATGACACTTGTCTTATAAAATCCCCTTCTGGTTGCCCAAACAAAGGAATGAAAATCAATAATAAAAATGATAAATCTAATAGCCCAAAAACTAAATCTCTAACTTGCTGAATTTTTATTGCACTATCTTTTTGAGCAAGAGAAAGCAATTCTTTTGATGATAGCAATTCATCAATTGTAACATCAAAAAATTCCGCAATTGCTTTTAGAGAATCAATATTTGGATAACCTCTTCCAGATTCCCATTTTGAGATTGCTGTTCTTGAGACAAATAATTTCTCAGCAAGCTCCTCTTGGGTCAATTCCTTTTGTTTTCTAAGTTCCTGTAATTTTTCATTAAGCTCCAAATATTTTACCTACCTTCACAAGGACTATATCCTTTGTTCATTTACACATTAGGCAATTTTATTTATTAATCAATGTGCCTAATTAGTATTTTAATTTTACCACAGTGGTTAAAACTTAACCACCTAACCACGTTTACTTTTATATTTCCTTCCAACTCAGTTTTGATCTTGATGAATGCCTTGTCTAAAAAACTAACTACCCTAGCATTAATCAATAGACAATATCAAGACCAGTGGTAAAGAAAACCACCGATTTCAAGAAAAAAATCGGTGGCTATTGCTTTAAAAATATGCAAGTCCGCTTTTAATAGATGATTACTTATTGATTAACTTCGATTCCACCAAGAGATTTTTAACCGCCTGTGTTGCTTCTGCATAAGTCAGGTTTGATTTTGGTGAAATAATTGTTGTATTGGTACCGTTGAAAACATGAGCCGCTAATACTTCTTTTACATTTGATTCTGCCCAAGTGCTTACCTCACCAAAGTCCTTATAACTCTGGTATCGATTCGAATCACTTCCAACAAGTTTAGTCACCTTCATTGCTCTTTGATACATCGTCATCGCTTCTTCACGGGTAATCCGTGCATCTGGTCTGAACGTTCCATCTGGGTATCCTTCTACAATTTTGTATTCATTCGCAATCAGAATAGCCAACGTTCTATTCCCATTGGTACTGATATCACTAAACTTGTTTTCATGGGCTGAACCTTCTCTATAGAGTCCCAGGGCTCTGACTATATACTCTGCAAAATCTGCTCTTGTGATTGCTTTATCTGGAGTAAATGCTTCAGGATCAAAGATGACCAATCTTGATGCCATGTCATTGACAGCATCCTTAGACCAATGGTCCTCAACGGATTTCACAGTGACAGGATTCCAGATGACCGAGTATTCGGAGTTTGTCAAAGAGTTTATTCTTGCAAACCACTTTCCCTCTTTTTGGAATACTTCTGTCGGTACATGGCTGTAAGTTCCCTCCGAGTTGAATACGATGCCTGTTGTGATTTTACTTGAATCTACACTTTTTGGCATTTCCATAACCCTTTCCACATAGTTGCTGAACTTGCTGATTTCTATTTCTTCTCTTATAACTTTTATTTTTGTGTTTTTGGCTGCCACTTCAAAGGATACCGGACTGAATAGAGACTCGGCACCATTTTCTTTTATCAGTTCATTATACTTTTCTACTATCATTTCATCCATTTTCGTGATTTTCACATCAACCTTGATATCTTCCAAATCACTTTCCGCAACCCTAGGTTTTCAGCAATCTTGCTAATGGCGAATTCTTCTGCTGGAATAATATACTCTACGGTGTCTCGCTTGATAGATATATTAAAAATGCTTTCTTCAAGTTTTTTTATCGTATTACCCATCAATTCGACTTTAGCGACCTCAGACTTCGTATCTACTATGGGAATTTGAATGACATTTCCATTAGGCGTTATGTTGTTCTTAATAGCTTCATCGATCTTGCTTTCAACCATACTATTAACAACTTCTATGACTACAGTTGACTTTCCATCCTCTGTTGTATTTGTTTGTTTTCCGACATCCTCCTCTTTACCGTTTACAATAACGATGACTGTGTCTTGGCTTGGCTGCGTTCTTTTAGTTGAACCGCCTCCGCCTGAGCCACTGAATCCTGTTGCCGTTACTGTCATTGTCAGTGTTGCTGTTGTATCTTCCGCCGCTCCCTTTGACAAGTCTACGGTAAAGGTATAGGTTCCGTTTATTCCATCTGGTGTGCCTGCATCTCCTGCTATTGCAGGCGTGTAGAGTACCTTCGTTACTGATGTTAACACGCCATCTAGAGCTAGGGTAGCAATCTTATCTTCTATAGCTGTTTTTACTACAGCCTCATCTGTTGCCTCTGCCTGAGTTATTGTATAGGGTGCACCCTCTACCAGTCCCTTGACTGTTGCTACTAATTCTTCATCATATGTTGTTGCCGTTATGGTCATTGTCAATACTGCTGTTGTCGCTGTTGCAGATCCTTTTGTCAAATCTACAGTGAAGGTATAGGTTCCGTCTGTTCCGTCTGGCGTTCCTGAATCTCCTACTATTGCAGGCGTGTAGAGTACCTTTGTTACCGATGTTGACACACCATCAAGAGCTAAGGTAACAATCTTATCTTCTATGGCTGTTTTTACTGCCGCCTCATCTATTGCCTCTGCCTGTGTCATTGTATAAATTGCAGCCTCTATGAGTTCTACAGAAGTTGAATCGGGAGTCGCTACTAAATTACTAAATACCTTAAGCTTTTCCTCTTGAATAATAAAATCTGTAAAGTCAGAAATTAGACCATATGAGTGACTTTGTAAGATATCATTCGCCTTGACTTGATAAGTGTTATTGGGTAGAACCGTGCGAGCTATGGATCTATAATCCACAGTTGGGATAAAGCTATATGTTATACCATCTGATCTAATCTGAACACTTGTATTTGCTGTTTGAGCATTTACAAAACTCGCCATCATTATATTTGCAGTACTTGCATCTTCAAGTGTACCATTCACCGTCTTAATTGCAGCGCTTGACTCTTGAGAAACAGCTATGACCGTTGCTTCCTCAAAAATGGTAATGAAGCCAGAAGATTCACCGAAACCAGCTCCTATGCCGCCTCCATATTCTCCCGCTGTTGCAAAGACATCACCACCCAAAATTGCAATATTACCACCAGCTCCAAAAGAACCGCCGCCGATGCCAGATCCAGAGCGTCCTCCTGTTGCAGTGACCGTGCCTCCTGAAATTATAACATCACCGCCAGATCTATTTGTACCGCCACCGATGCCTGCCCCATTATTCCCCCCTGTTGCAGTGACTGTGCCTCCTGAAATTGTTATATCGCCACCAGCTCCGTAATACCCGCCACCGATGCCTGCCCCAGATAATCCTCCCGCTGCATTGACTGTTCCTCCTTCTATAGTAATAATACCTCCTGCTCCATTATTACCACCGCCGATGCCTGCCCCGTAATTTCCCCCTGTTGCAGTAAGAGAACCAGTCCCCTTAATCGTAACAGATTGTCCTATACCTACACCCATTCCTGCAAAGTTGCTATTGCTTTTCAATATATTACTTCCTTCTAGTGTAAGTGTGACATTTGCAGCATTTATCAATTCAAAGGCAGAAATAAATCCAGAGCTATGCTGGATATCCACAGTATCAATAGTAATATTTGCCAAAACTCCATCTACCACAACTTTATTCCCAGTAGTGGTGCCTATTATTGTGATTTCCTGTATCTTTGGAATATTATCTAATTCCAGAGCAATACCATAAGCAACCTTTATGGTATCTGCATCCGTACCCGCTGATACTGCAATACCGCCTTCAGATATATCAAAAATAAAATTGCTCGGATCACTTGCCGCATATACTGGTAAACCTTCCTGTATAAGACTGGTCAACATCAGTGTTAACACCAGTACTAAACTCAAAAACCGTTTCTTTCTCATAAATTAAATCTCCTCTCTTTTTCTCATATTGTTCTTTACTAAATCTCTTGTTCCCAATTCAATTTTGTAGATGATATTCTTTGTGGCAAACTACCTCTAAAGAAAGCTTCAGCTCTCTGTTTATCCTTTTTTCTATCATAAATAACAAACCCTAAATAAACCCTAAATAGAAAATGCCCTTCAGGAGTTTTTTCTCCTGCGGGCAATTGGCGTAACACTTCATATTTCAGCATTCTATCGTTATTCAGGTTAACATTACAAATTTATTTCTTTCTTCTCAGACAGGAGGGACAGGGACGGTTCTCTTTGTCCCCTTATAGATAAATTATACTCTTTTTTATTATCTACATCAGTTGCCTTACTCGATGCATTCTGATTGGTTTTTTGTTAGACCTCTACCGTCATCTCTCATTCTTATAGTATTTCCTTCATCTAGGCATATGTCAAAACGCAGTAAAAGAAGTCAATTTCCAAATAGGAAACGCACTTCTTCCAGTCTTGCATTCTAATGTAATGGATAGATTTTGATTATATTAAGCTGGCCTATGTTTTTTAGTAACTGTTTTTTTCTAAAAGGACTCCCGTGCGATGGGTAAATTTTACTATAATCTAATTTCGCCATCTTTTCCCAAGTATTTTTATAGTCGATTAAATTTTCAATCCAAATAATAACATGATGACGACTGGGGAATCCATTCATCGTAGCATCTCCGCTAAACAAGACATGATTATTGTAAAGCAATCCAATGGAATCTTCAGTATGTCCTGGCAGTTCAATGATTTCGGCGCCTAATAGTGTTTCAATTTGTTGTTTGTTCTCTTGGTTAACAATCAAATATCTATCAAAGGCATTAACCGGTTGATATTTATGATCACCTTTGCCAAACCATTTCATAATTTTACAAAAACTCCAAGCTAATTTACTGCTACAACCGCCTTCAAAAGAATTTTGTCCTGATTGTAATCGGCTCACTGCCTCCGGATGAAGTATGACTTTGGCTTTTGTTGCTTCAAGTATTTGGTTAAGAAATCCTGCATGATCATCATGTGCATGGGTTAGGAATACATAGGTTATCTCATTTAATCTAATCTGATGCTTATCTAGTTTCTTACAAAAATCATCATATTGTTCTCTATACCCCGTATCAACAAGTAAATACCCATCTAAAATCTCAATCAAATATAAATTATTTATTCTATTGCCAAGATTAATGATTCTATCTTCAATTGGTTTTCTTACTGTATATAGTTTTTTGATTTTTATTCCAATTTCTTTATTTATTTTCATTATACTTTGTATATAATCATTTGTGTTTACATACTCTTCTATATATTCATCCAATAATATGACTTCCATTTGCTTTCTAATCAGTTGTGCATAAGCTAGCAGCTCTTGGTTTTCAACATGGTCCATCACACAAATAGTATCCACCAGACTATCATAAACTTTCTCATTTGAAAAGGGCTTTTTATAATAGGATGGTCTAATACCATCGACATCAAGACTCTCACGTTTGTCTCTTTGTGCTTCTTCTATCACTACTTTTGCATGACCAATAACACACTGACTTCCTTCACAAAAACTACAATGTCGATTACCCACGCAAATTTTTGCCAGATCATCCTGGATATGCTCATAATAATCATGAAGCATTCTTGCCTTAATTATGAGGGCAGTTTGAATACCTTCTTTTCTTTGTTTCAGCAGTTTATTTATCATGAAGATTACCATAAGACCTAGCCCAATTATAAACGGAACAATGAAGATTGGAATTAAGTAGCCAGGTGATATTGTTTGTACTAGCTTCTGTAGCCCAAAAAACATAAAAATTGAGGCAGCAAATAGCTTTATGCCCAATTCCGGTATTTTATCGCCCATTTTTTTGCCGACAAAAATACCCAAAGCACCTGTGGCTATCATACCGCTCACCGTTCCTAGAAGTATCATCTTTGGATAATAGGCATCCGCTGCTAAAGTAATGGCTGTTAATTGAGTTTTGTCACCCAGTTCACCTAAAAAGAAAGCGAGGGCAACGGTACCGACCGGTCCAAATTGTATTTTTGATTCTTTCTCTTCATCTTCATTTTCTTCTGTTTTTAATGTCCATAACGCAAAACCTATAAAGGCGACTCCTGCCACCATTTGAAGCGTATTCATTGGTATAAATGTGGAAAGGTAACTTCCAAGCATAACCGCTAAACCATGATTTAAGAGGGATCCTATACCAATGCCTAATAAAACTTTCTTAACCGGAAACCTCGTTGCAAAAGCCATTGCTAATATTTGTGTTTTATCCCCCATCTCTGCTACAAAAATCAATAATAATGCTCGAAATATTTCTTGAACCATGCCCATAACTCCATTTCAAATATATAGTGGTTTTAATAATTATCCTAATGAAAATATCATTTTCTCATTAATCATTCATAGCTCATTCATTGCTTAGAAAAAGTAACAATCAATAAATACCGTCTCCCTTCAAATAAAAAGAGATATATAGACTAAAAGGTATAAACTTGAGTAAGATAAACTTCTTCTTTTAATCCACTGACATAGTCCAAGTATAGCAAAACCCAAAGCAATGAATACTGCTAAAATACTTGCCCAATCCGTAATATTGTAAAGTGTCCTATTAATACCAAACAAATTATGCATCCATCCATTTAGCGTTGCAAATCCTACAAATGATTCTTCAGGTCCAATTGGTTTGACATCAATAAATGTAATCATAAGCGAAAATAGTACAAAAGCTATTAAGTAACTTGTTGAAATAATAAAATTTTTAGTGTTCTTAGTTTTCATAAAGAAATTCCTCCGAGTAATGTATTGGCAATGTGCCTGCTTACACATTACTCGGAGAACTTCAAAAAAGGCAGAATTGTGCTGTCACATGAGCGATACGATTCGTATCACTGCCCTTTAAAAAGCAAGGAAGCCTTTATAAGCAGTAGAATAAAGGACAAAGTAGAAATATAAGGTTGAAGGGTAGCCATAAAAATCATTACACTTAAAATACTTAATAACACCGATATTTTACTTTTGTTTTTTATCCAAATGCCATTATCCCAGTTTTGTAGTGTCAATAGCAAAGTTCCAAAAACAGTGATTCCTAAAATAATTGTATAATAAATCACCTCTATATAAATGGGTATATATTCGATTGCAATTAATGACACTTGTCTTATAAAATCCCCTTCTGGTTGCCCAAACAAAGGAATGAAAATCAATAATAAAAATGATAAATCTAATAGCCCAAAAACTAAATCTCTAACTTGCTGAATTTTTATTGCACTATCTTTTTGAGCAAGAGAAAGCAATTCTTTTGATGATAGCAATTCATCAATGGTAACATCAAAAAATTCCGCAATAGCTTTTAGAGAATCAATATTTGGATAACCTCTTCCAGATTCCCATTTTGAGATTGCTGTTCTTGAGACAAATAATTTCTCAGCAAGCTCCTCTTGGGTCAATTCCTTTTGTTTTCTAAGTTCCTGTAATTTTTCATTAAGCTCCAATTCTTTTACCTACCTTTACAAGGACTATATCCTTTGTTCATTTTTACTTTTATCATTACCATTCAGTAATTTAATTATTGATTTTCTAATTCATTCAATATGAGTGGAGACGAAGTCGCAGATACTCCTCACTCCAATAAAAAATCAAGTAGATTCAGATGCCTGATACCATCTCTGGAAAAATCATAACGGTCCATTGAAATCACAAATTTGGGATAACTGTCACTTATATGATTGAATGCATCAAACTCTCTTTGCATGTCTTTTTCATCCGCCAAAAGATAGGCCACCTGATAGTACTTTCTGTCTTCACCATTATTTACGATAAAATCAATCTCTCCCGACCTTGTCTTTCCGACATAAACCTCATAACCTCGATGAATCAATTCATTGAATACAATATTTTCAATTAATGCACCCAACTCTGTTTTGAATCCAGAATTGTTAATATAAGCAAGTCCGGTATCGGCTAAGTAATACTTATCAGATCTGGTCAGAATACGTTTTCCTCTTATATCATACCTTACAGCCTTGTTAATAATTAGTGATGATGTTATATGATCAAGATAAGTATAAATCGTTTCAGTCGACACTTTTCTATTATCGCTTTCAAAGAATTTTAATATTGATTTTGCAGAGAATATCTGCGAAGTGTTCAATACCATATATTCTACAATTCTATTCAGTATTGTTACATCTTGTACTCTACTTCTTTGCACAATATCTCTTAATACAATAGAGTTATACAAATCATGAAGATAAACTTTTATTTCCGACTCTGATTGCATAAGAAATCGTTGCGGCATTCCACCATACTTTAGATATTCCATAAAATTTTCATCGCGTATTACCAACCTAGATAAACCCTTAATTTCACAAACTTCTTTAAACGAGAAGGGCATAATCCTAAAACTAACATATCTACCTGACAAGTGTGTTGCAAGCTCTCCTGAAAGAAGTTTTCCATTTGATCCTGTTATAAAAATACTACAATCCATCGTTGACCTAAATGAATTGATGGCTTTTTCAAATTCATTTACATTCTGAACCTCGTCAAAAATCAGATAGTATTTTTGCTTATTATCTGTACGCTCTTTTACATAACTATGCAAATCCATTGCTTCTTGAATAAATGAATATTCAAGATCTTCAAAATTGATTGTAATTATTTGATTAGGCTTTGCTCCACCATTAAGCAATTCTAATTCTATCTGCTTTAATAATACAGATTTACCCGAACGCCTTATGCCAGTTAACACTTTGATTAAATCTGATTGGTAAAATGGTCTAATCCTCTTAAGATATGTTTCTCTAATAATCATATTCTCACCTCTTTATTACACTATAACAAAATATATCACTATTTACAACTTTATATTTTGTTTCACCAAAACTAATTTGTATTCTTTGCGTTTATTCTACTTCAACAAAACAATTCTTAAAATGTAAGAGCAGATTTCTCTACTCTAAATTTAGCAATGTCTTTTGTTCTTGTTTAAGAGTTACAATTTCTTCATCTATGCGATCAATTATTTTCATGATAACGGCTGGTGACTCATAATCCACTTCTTCATAAACTGATTCTTTATACTTATTGATCGCTTACCTCTAACCCATCACTTTATATTATAATCAATCCTCAAGCAAAGAAGCTGCAGCCTCATACTCATCTTGACTTTCTTGATATTTCTTTTCCTTTGGTGGAAATAATTGATCAAACGCTTCTACCTCTTCTTCCATGACTTCAAATACATCTGAAAAATCAGCATAGCCTTTAATGTCATCTAAAGCTCCTTCATAGAGGGGTAACACTAATAGGCCTTTATAAAACTTTTTATCTGGCATAGAAATATTATATTTCTTACCTCCTAGGAAACCGTATGGCTCATAGTGATATGGATATCCTAGTGTTAGAATTGCAAGGTAGCCCATTTCTTTAGCTACTTGAATAGAATGTGTAATGAGCTCTCTTCCTAGTCCCTTTCTATGGAATTTTGGTGAAATAAAAACAGGTCCAAAACTAATTGTCTTATATTCTTTATTGTCCTCAGATACAATCTTTGAATGTGTATAGAATATACCACCGGCAATTTGATTATCGACTTCTATTACAAAGGCCAAATCTCTTATAAAATCTTTATGGTTTCTCATTTTATGAATCACAAAATGCTCATGACAACCAGGAAAATACAAGTTCCAAAATGCCTCTCTAGCAACCTCTTCAACTCTTCTGTAATCTTTTACTTCTTCATTTCTAATATTTATATTCATTTTTTCCTCCAGTTTTTAGTTCATGTTTTGATTTAATCCCAAGTCACCAGAGTGGATCTAGCCGCTGTAACAGGGCAATTATAGCCAAAACAACAAAGACGAATCCAATTAATATTGGAAATTCAAACCACTGAAGTATCACCATCATAATATTAACCCATAATCCCAGCTATAATCAATGCAGCCAGAAATCCGAACCCTAACCAAAATCTTTTTTCCATAGTTAACCTCCAAATGATTTTATATAATATAATGGCTCATTTTTCTGTCTACCATATGGTGTTCAGTTCAGTCTCCTTGAGTGGGTTCAGTTCAGACAAGGGCAGAATAAGTGTAAATTAATTAAAGCATTCTAGCTTAGCCCATCAAAACAACCTTTTTCCATCTAATATATTGATACCAAGCTCTTTAGCCACACCAGTTTGCTTAAATGGATTTATTTTTTCTACGACATTGTCACGTTTGAAAAGCGAACCTGTATTTTTAAACCAAAATGTTACATTTGCTTTTATGCACTGTTCTCGGATGTTAAGCACCCACTCATAATCACATTCACGAGCTTCTCGTCCTGTTTCGCCTCCGACTGTAACATGGTCTACGCCATGAAGATAGGATGTTAAATCGATCGCTTCTAAAAGTGGTGCGCAGGCGATAAAACGTCGCTTAATCGGATAGGATAAAAATAAGGGAAGCCTATAGTCGGCTACTTCTTTATTTTCGACACTACATCCAATATTTACATTGTCATAGCCATTTCCCCAATCTGATGGGAGGGATACAAGGAAACGATCAATCCGCTTGGTTAAAATCAGAAAATCAATGTCGGTTCTTTCCTTTATGATAGCCCACGCTTCTTTGCGCCACTCATCCGCTTCTGGAAGAAAAAAGTCCGTTGCAAAGCAGGTCGCAAGAATCTTATTTCCTTTGATCTTGTATTCACCTTTTGCATTTGTCCTTATAGGCCAATCGAATTTATCTGTTTTTTGTATGGTGTTTTGGTCATAGCGTTTGGCATGTGGACCATACAAATAGCAATTTGTGCAACCATCACTTGCTTTGTAACAACCTGTCCACGGCTCCCAGTTCATATACATCCTCCTCATTTATTTATTAGTGTAGGTTATCTCATGTATTAACGTTCGTATATAAGAGCTATATCATGTATTCTGTGTTTGATTTCTGTACGGATATGTAAGGGCTCTAAACACTCACATTTGTCTCCAAAACTTAAAAGAATATTGTAATAGTATTCATTCTCTATAAACGGAAAATTAACAATGTAATGCTCATCACCGTCTGGCGAAAAATGTTCATAAGTGCAATAATCAAGTACCCTGTCCATGACAGATTTATGAATACGAATTTTGATTTTTGTTTGAATCGTTGCCAAGATATCCGTAAAATCCAACTGCGGTTTTTGATAATCTCGTGGTGTAAAACCTTCTATTTGTATTTGTAGGTTTGATGTGCGGGATAGTTTAAATAAACGAAAATCATTTCTTTTACGGCAATATCCTTGCCAATACCAATGGCTACCTTTCAATACAAGCTGATAGGGCTCGGCTACTCTTTGGGTTTTATTTCCGTAGCGGTCTGCATAGTCAAAGGAAAGTAGCTTGCTTTCCTGTAAAGCGGTTTTGATGATTTCTAAATATGCTTGTATGTCCCTGTTTCCAAGCCACGGACTTAAATCTATATATATTTGATTCGTTTTCAATTCAATGTCTTTCGCTTTGTCGACGGGGATAAAGCTCTTGACTTTCGCAAGGGCGTTTACCAGTTCATCACCTCGTATCATGTTGGAAACACTGGAAAGCCCCATCAAAATAGCAGAAAGGTCGGCTGTCGAAAAAACTTTGTGATCAACCTTGTATTTCTGCATGATTTCAAAGCCACCTCCCACTCCCGATGTCGCACGAATAGGAATACCCGCCATATTAATCGAGTCTATGTCTCTATAGATTGTGCGAGGTGAAACTTCAAACATATCTGCTAACTCCTGTGCACCTATACGCTTTTTATCAAGGAGTATCATAATAATACTAACAAGCCTGTCAATTTTCATCTAATAGCCGCCTTCTGAAATTTATTGATATCATTATATATTGTTGCCATACTGCTGTCAACAATTGCAAGATATAATAGAAACGTATTATAGAGGCAGCGAATTAAAACCCAATGAAAATGGAGGAAATTTATGTATACAATCTATGTTTATGTTCTAGATACTTTAGCCGACTGGGAACTGGGCTATGTTACTTCAGAGTTGAATTCTGGTCGTTTTTTCAAAAAAGACCACCCAGGTGTATCGCTCAAAACGGTTAGTTATTCTCAAAGGCCAATCAATACTATGGGTGGGATGACAGTAATACCCAATTGTATAATTGATGATATTGTTGTGAGTGAAACGAGTATTTTGTTATTACCGGGCGCAAATACATGGAACGACCCAAAGCATGGTGCTATCATCGAAAAAGCAAGGGAATTTCTCTCTGTAGGTGCTATGGTGTGTGCCATCTGTGGAGCTACTGCTGCACTTGCCAACTTTGGCCTATTGGATAATCGTCCTCATACCAGTAATGGACCGGGATATCTTGAAATGATTTCTCCTAGCTATAAAGGGCAAAGTTTTTATATAGACAAGCCATCTGTAAGAGATAACAACCTAATTACTGCAAGTTCCACCGGTGCCTTGTTGTGGGCCAAACAAATAATTGAGCATTTAGGGGTTTATCAATCAGACACCCTAGAATCTTGGTTTGAATATTTTAGTACCGGTGAGCCTAAACATTTCTTTGCCCTAATGAAAACGTTGCCGTCTAGCAATAAAAACTGATCCACCTTTAGATCGCCGGTGTGTAAATATGAGTTTTTCATAAACTTAGAAAATCACTGTGAATAAAATAAAGAATTCAAGGCAAGGATTCCTCTGTCTGAGCGATAACGAGTTTGGAATCCGTTGACGGCAACCAGAGGGACGGTTCTCTTGGTTCCTTCCTCTTGGTTTCATTAATCATGGGACTGGTGGTCACGTTTCCAGTCTCATCCTCTTTATACTTACATTGTTGCTTTAACAAGTTTATCGAACATTCTATCCGATAGGATTCTTCTAAGAAAGACAGCTGGCTTGGCACCAAAACCCACAAGATATCTTGTTTTAGGTTTTTTTGCTGTGGCTGCTTTCACAATTACTTTTGATATAATCTTAGGATCAGAAAGTAGATTGCCATTGTAGTTTTTACGCATTTTCTTTGCAGTCTCTTTTACACTTTTGCCATAAGCACTGCCTTTTGAAGTTTTCCGAAGATTTTCTGCTGCAATTATACCCCAATCTGTCTTGATGCCACCGGGTTCAACCAGTACAACATCCACACCAAACTGCTCTGTTTCTAGTCGCATGCAATCGCTCAGTGCCTCTACAGCAAATTTGGTTGCATGATACCAACCACCAAATGATGTATACATTTTCCCACCCATAGATGAAATGTTAATGATTCTACCAAAACTATTTTTCCTCATATGAGGCAGAACCAACTGACACATTCTTGCCAGACCAAATACATTAACTTCAATCTGTCGTCTGGCTTCTTCTATTGGCACATCTTCAATGGCTCCAAAAGAACCATACCCAGCGTTATTTACAAGAACATCCAAACGTCCTTCATCCTTTATAATTGTCTCTACACATTTAGCCATTGAATCTTCATCTGTTACATCCAACTGTATAATCTTGATATCTTTTCCTTCAAGATTTTTAAGCTTATCCATTCTTCTGGCTGCGCCATATACGATAAACCCAGCGTTTTTCAAATCCACGGCTGTTTTGAATCCAATACCACTGCTTGCACCTGTAACTAATGCTACTTTTTTACTCATTTTATACCTCCATAATTCTCGATTGTGATTTATCTAAGTTGGTATATTGGTTTCTTAACTATGAACTCATTTTACATTAACAAACGCGCAATAGTAAGTACATTTTACGACATTATACATTCAATTTACTCCATATTGGGTTTATATCAATACATTGAGTCGTACTCATGCCGCTATCTCTAAACTTTTTATATGACTATTATGCCATTATTATTAATGCACCTATGTTATCTATGTTTTCCCTTTTTCCGGGTCAAACTCCACTACGCATCATCAGAACCACATAAACCGATGCTGTTTCAATGGCTTCATTGTAATAGTAGGTCAGAGGGACGGTTCTAACCACAAGAACCGTCCCTCCGGTTAATGCATCATCATCAAAGATTCAGTTCTGATAAAAACGCATCTGTGATTTCTGAAATATGATCAACATTGTGGAGGTATATAAAATGCGTTCCATCCAGGATAACATATTTTGCCTGCTCACCAATGCGAGCAAGGTGCTGCGTTTGGTATTCTTGCGGTGTTATCTTTATTTGGCTGTTCTTGGTTTCATATGTTTTCCTAGAAATGATCTTGAAGTACGGCACATTCTCCGGATACGTCAACTTGTTAACATCTTTGATATAGTCGGTAGTATTTTTAATCTGATCCAAAGCGTTATCGTTCATAGAAAATCCGGCGTAGTAAACTAGGTCACTTATTTCTTTTTCTGTATAGCCAATAGAGAGCAGGTTGTCTTTATTGGTGGCTATGGGCGCCACAACAGAAGTAAAACCTATGGCTTGCTGAAACTTAGCTACACCCAGTATTGACTTAACAAAATCAGGCATATCGGCGCCAATATAAGCGCTAGAGGTTCCGTCAAGAGATATGATGGCTTGTACTTCATCGGGATATTTAGAAGCATAATATTCGCTGAATATACTCGATATAGAGTGGGCCATTAAAATATAAGGCGCTTCTACCCCAGCACTTTGGAGTGCTGTACGGATTTCATTCACATAGTTTTCAGAAGTTCTTGCTCGCTGTGTTTGACTACTGAATCCGACACCGAAATACTCAATGCAGACCACTGTATGCTTTTCACTTAGCCGACGCATTAGTGGACCAAAATCTGCCGACGGGAGGCCAATCCCGATGCCAGGAAGTAAAATGATTGTTTCTTTGCCACTTCCCATTTTGTAGACATGCATTTTTCCATCATAAACATCAACCATCTGACCATATGGTTCTATTTCTTCCTTTTTGTTTTCAAAATATGTGGCGTGCAAAACAGTGCCAATTAGCATACCCACAGTAATCACTGCGAGCATAATTCCTAATACCATCATGACTTTCTTACCTCTCTTATGTTTTGGCTTAATACGTGTATTGTCGTTGGATTTCATGATTTTCACTTCTCCTCAGCAGTAGATATAATTGAAATATCTCTGGCTTTTCTTCCTTTTGAAGCCTCAAAACTATACTTCATAAGGAGTCCACTTAATTCCGATAAAAACTCATCAAACTCATCATCAGTCGTCATTAGTATCGTGGAGTTCATAAACACTCTATCTTTTGCAGGATCAGCATTTTCATCGTTAAAATAGTTTTGGAGTATCGCATATTTTTTCATTAAAAAAGCAAACGCATTTTGAGCGGCATTTTCTAACGTGTTATGTTTCACTATTTCTCCAGTATTTATAGCGAGGGTTCTTTCAAGACTCCCTCTGATTTTTTGCTCGGAAATGACCGAAAGAATATCATTATCTAACAAAATTTTGATATGGCGGTAAAGAGTGGTTCTAGGAATATCACTAATTTTTTCACATATTTCTGTTGCAGTCAGCGTTTCTCTTACAGCGATCGTCTGAATAATTCTCATACGTACTGGGTTCAACATAATATCGTTAATATTTTTCATATAGCACCTCCATTGATTCCAATTTTAATATTAATACAATAAATGGAATAAGTCAAGTTAAAAATATAGCTTAACATTGGAACGCTCAGAAGACTTACACATTACTGGCAAACTTTGACTTAGTGTATGACAAAATCAGCAACGATGAGAAAAATCTCTATTTCTTCGTTTGTCAAAGAAATAGAGATTTTCTAATTTGAAATAGATGGGGATTTAGCGCTCCATTTGAATGTTTTGCAAGTCAAAAATGCGGACCGCATTAACAGATGCAGTCTCAATGGCTTCGTTGCAATAGGATGTAAGAGCCTTTGTATCTTGCGGTCCATAATGCATGGTAACTGGTCCTTTAATACAACCACCCTTACATGCCATCCCTTCAATAAAAGTATACTTCAAGCGCCCAGCTTTTCCTAATCTCAAGGCTTTATCGCAAGCTTCTAACCCATCACAAACCAATGGTTCAATGTTCATATCCAACTCTTTATTTTTGAGAATCTCATTAACGGCAGCCGTTACACCGCCTGAAGTGGCAAACCCTCGTCCATAGGCAGAAGCATTGTTCAAAGGAGAAGGTTTAAGGTCTTCTATATTTAGATTCATCGTTTCAATCATTGCCGTCAGCTCTTCAAATACTAACACATAATCAACACTTTGGTCTTCTAACTGTCGATGTTCCTCTTCTTTTTTTGCTATACAAGGACCAATGAAAACGACCACAGCTTCAGGATCTATGGACTTTACCAATCGTGCTGTGGCTACCATTGGAGATATGGTTGTTGAAATATGTCCCACTAAGTCAGGGAATTTTTCATGAACATAATTAACGAAAGCCGGACAACAGGAACTGGTCATAAATGTGTCACCCGCTGATAGACGATGGATCAATTCTTCAGCTTCGTGAATAGCTACAACATCTGCGCCTAGAGCTACTTCAACCACATCTGTGAACCCTAGTATTTTCATAGCTGTTATAACTTTTCCCAAGTCAACATAATTATATTGGGTTGCAATAGCTGGAGCGATAATGCCATATACTTTCTTCTTTTTATGTTTTAAGGACTCAATGACTTCCACGATTTGAGACTTATCTTGAATGGCTCCAAAAGGGCAATAATAAACACACGTGCCACACTGAATACACTTTGCATTATCGATTATAGCCTTCTTATGCTCATCCATTTGGATTGCTCCAGTTGGGCAAGCCTTTACACAAGGTCTCATAACGTCAGCAACGGCATCATATGGGCAGCTTGCATGACATCTACCACATTCAACACACTTGGACTGATCGATGAATGCTTTATTATTAACGATGGTTATAGCGTCTTTTGGACAGCTTTGCTTGCACCTGTGCGCTAAGCACCCACGACATATTTCCGTCACCACGTATCGGTTTTCAAGACATTGGTCACAAGCGGATGGCAATACTTCCACAAGGTTGTCGTTGGATTCGTCGCCACCAAAAGCCATTGTTAATCGCTCAGATGTTACAGCTCTTTCATGATGAATACAACATCGAAACCTTGGATTAGGTCCAGGGTTAATCTCAAAAGGAATTTCCTTGGTTTTTTCATTCAGGATACCTTCAAATGCATATTGTGCAACTTTTTGATAAACTTCATTTTTAATTTGTTGGACTTGATTTTCAAATATTCTCATAAGCATCCTCCGATATGTAATGCAAACAAACCTCTTTACCTACTTGCCTAAGCACCTCTACCAAAGCTTTTACAACTGTAACCTTCATACTCAACTCAATTGGAAAATCGGCGTTTTGATGTGCTTGATTCATGGCTTTTCCAAGCCAGATATCAATATGCGTACTTTCTTCAATCATTAGTTTAAACAATCTGGTAGCACCATCACTTTTTGAAGTAATGACGCTTTCCGGTTTTTTTCCCCAACTTTCAATAAGTTGAATGGTACGTTGTAGGGTTAATACCCCTTCTGTCACTAAATCAATGTCTTTGATAAAAGCTGTTGGTGGTACATCCTTATCTACATAGTTCAGCGAAGTTTTTATTGGATAGTTCAGAACTCTTGAGACAATGTTTGCTGCTGTTCCACCACACACGACTTTTTTGCCTTCCATTTTCATGAATTTTGCAATAAAAGGCTCATCTACAAGGGGATTAATGGGTGGTCCTGTAAAGAGCATGACCTGAAGTGGTTTCCTAATCTTCACTGTCACTACGGTTGTATCATCTCCTGGGGCTTGACAATAGAGATCACTACAGGCACCAATAAGTCTTTGGCTTAATTGACTAGCATTTCGATTCCCTTCACGTTCTAAAAAAGTAGCGACATTCTCCCATTCCCATCCAAAATTCAGAATATTACCTACCCCTGCATGTATGACCCCATCACTACATACGACTACAAAATCATCTTGAATGAGATCTAGGTGACTAATCCATACTTTTTTATCATGAAAAGCTTTAATCGTTTTCTCCGTTTCCATGATTTTTCCATTCCTAACAAAAAAGAAGGGTGGGTTCTCCGATTCAAAAATCTTACACCTTAAATTTTTATCAATTTCAATAATGCTAAAGGTGGCGTAGGCTATTTCCCTAACTTTGCAGACTGGTAATGTATGAATAATTGTATCAATGACATCTTCAATATCCGCTCCTTTTTTTAGCATTGTAATGGCGATCTTAGAAGTTAATGTTGCCAATATATTGGCTTTGACCCCACTTCCGAGACCATCTGCTAATACAATTAGCGTTCGATCCTCTGATTTGAACACCTCAACTTTATCACCACATAACTCTTCACCTTTTTTATTTAAGCTATAATGAGCCACATCTATAAAAACGTCATTCCTCGATGTCATCCAATAAACCTCCTTGGTCCCTTAACACTAGGCTTTTCAAGCTATTAAGGCTCATTTTTGTTTCAGCTGTGGTTTCACCTAAGAGACTAGCAATCTCCTGAGCAACGCGCATTTGCTTGTCAATAACCTCTTGCGTCTTTAATAATGTCTCTTTCTTGACCTGCTCCAAAGCCTTTTTCTTTGCTTCTATTGGGGTAATGTCTGTAAAAAAGCATAGCAATACATCATCCCCTCCGTGGTAGATAATATTCGTTATAAAATGGCGTTGCACAGAAGGTACATAAATCCGCTTACTTTTGACGCTCACCCGTTTATTCAGCGCTTCAACAAATAACTTTTCTTCGATAAACGTTTCAATTGGTAAGCCAACGGTTTTTACATCAGTATCATTAAAAATAGCGTCGAAGGTTGGATTAATCTCTATTATTGTTAATTTATTATCAATTGTGCACACAGCATTGGGACTATTATCTATTAATACAGAATGCATATTTTCAGCTTTGCCTCTTAAATAAGCCAAGCATTCATGTACATCTGAGTAACCGTAGAAAACTGCTTGAGCCTTTTCTTGACAATCCACATACCCACATGCACCACAATTAAGTTCATCATGTGTTGTATATTTACCCATTTGTCTTAGTATTTCTTTAATCTCATTATGATTTGGCGTCTTTCGAATATCTTTTCTATGGCTAAATATCCGCTTAACTTCAACTTCATTACCATCAAGTCTAATAGAAGGTCCATAATCCGTATCAAGATCTAATCGATATGCTTCCATTAACTTTTCTCTATGGTATCTTTGATGGGCGTTTTTTGGAAAATCCGGTCCATTGTTACAACTACCTTCACAGATATTCAGTTCAAAAACATAACCTTCAATTGGATTTTGAATCAATTCCTCACACAAACTGCGACATTGATGCATACCACTAATCTGTTTAAAATGATGTTCTGAACGCGCCTTACCCTGTTCATTTACGAAATCTGTCCCAAGGGGAAATCCTCTACCTCTTCGACTACCTGCAAGATCAAATTTTTTAGTTGCTAATTCTTTTAATATGATTTCTTCTTCCTCAAACCAGCGACTGAGTTCATCAAAAGTGATGACCGCGTCAATGGCACCCGTGATTTCCTCTGCTTCTGCCATCTTAGCCAAACAGGGTCCAATAAAGAGCACTTTTATGGATTCATGCCTTTGTTTAATATACAATCCATGAGCAATCATTGGTGAAACAACCGGTAATATAAAAGGAATCAACTCTGGATACAGGTATTCAATCATATAGTTTGCAGAAGGGCAACAGCTGGTCACCATTTGTTGTCCAGTCTTTTCAGCTATTAATCTTTCATAATTCATTGAAACAATCTCAGCACCTACAGCTGTTTCTTCAATAAGACTAAACCCAAGTTTTTTTAGTCCTGTAACCATTTGTCCTGGCGAAGTTAATTGAAAAGCACCAATAAATGAAGGGGCTAGACTTACAGCATAGGATACACCGCTGCTAAGATCTGATTTGATTTGTTCAATTGGGTTTTTTATTTTCAAAGCATCTTGGGGGCATTTTGCTAAACATCTACCACATTTTATGCAAAGATGATCCATAATCTTTCTTTCTTCTTTGTTGAAGCTAATCGCTTTAGTAGGACATGCACGTAGGCATTTAAAACAGTTATCACACAAAGTTTTGTCAAATTCTATAAACTTCATCCATTTATCACCTCGAGTACATTTTTTTCAAAAAAGTCGACGACTTCATCTGGTTTCAATGATAAGACTTGATCATCCACCTTAATACTGACCGACTTACCACAAATGCCTAAACAAAAAGATGATTGCAATGTTACCTTTTTTTCAAGACCATGCGTAATAATTAAACCTTTCAAAGTTTGAATGACCTCATAAGAACCTTTTAAATGACATGCGCTTCCAATACAGACTTGAATGACCATAGATTACCTCCGTCGCCTAAGCATTTTATTTATATTGTTAAATTATTAACGTATAGTTTTAAAAAAAATGGTGTCGTCATTTTATCTCGATATGACCAGAGCCTTTGTTTTAAGCTAAATTATATTTTTCGGCTTCATTTATATGTCCATCATACTAGATTATGAAATATTTATCAAGACTTTTCGTTAAAATTATAACGTACTTTATTAAAACATTCATTTATGTCCACTATTAATAATCCTTTTGCTCTCTCACTAAATTTACATTATTGCTTTATTTCGTAATACATCTATTATGCTCAAAATCTATACTACATCTGAAAAGCAGTTATCCAATAGCATATTGCTGCAATAAAAGAAAGTGGGGTCATAACATATTTCTCTTTAGTAGATACTAATACAAATGTTTGCAAACTTATAAGTCAGAATATATTTGCGATTTACTGCTAGAATAAAAACTTATCTGTATCTTTTTAAGCTATCCTTATCAAACTTCCACTCAGGCGTTAAATATATATCTCTTTCATCTAGTATATACCAAGGCCCTAAATTATCATCATTTGGATTGATGAGTACATGAATATCCTGAGCGGGCATATAACTTTGTGCAAGTAAAAATATTTTTTGATCCGTTTCTATGTTAATTGCCATATCCACTACAATAACTGCATGGCCTGGGCTTCCACCTTGGACAAACACATCTCCTATTTGCAAATCCGTTAACGCTACTGATTCCAACTCCTCACTGAGTGATAAAGTACCTGCATAGATAAAGATGATTTTCAAATAGTCCATAAACGTTTCATAAGTGTTTGATGGCTCCCTGCTTTTTATCCATGATACATCATTGCCATCCAGCTTAATTCTGTATCCTTCCATCCATTTACTATAATCAACCCGAAAGCCATTGGTGAAGTTAAAATGGATTTCCTCGTCACGCCCTTCACTTCTTAGGTATTCTGCCCATAAGCGCATTGTCGCATCAGCACATTGCTGCAGGTCTCTATCACCTACATCTATTGTAAGTACTGCAACATGCACATTTTGATTGGCTTTTTCACTTCCGTCATACAACATTACATCCGAACCATCTGGTTTCAATTCAAGATTTCTAAGGAAGTATCCAAATGAATCGTTACTGACATCAATCCTTACAAAACCCTCCGGACAATTGATACGGTCTGCTATATTTGTGCCCTCAGTGTTTATGTATAGGAATTCCTCACTCTCAGAGGATTCTTGTTGGTTGTTTAGCCTATCTTTTTCAACACTTAGTACATTTATATTGCCATCATCTGTTCTACAACTGGTGAATAATACTACTATCATCAATAGAACAATGTTTATAACATGCTTTTTCATTGTACTCTCCTTGTATCAACCATATTTCTAATCTAATATCATTAAAAATAATTTCAATAATGTATATGATCATCAGATAATTAAAACAACCTTTTTCCATCTAATATATTGATACCAAGCTCTTTAGCCACACCAGTTTGCTTAAATGGATTTATTTTTTCTACGACATTGTCACGTTTGAAAAGCGAGCCTGTATTTTTAAACCAAAATGTTACATTTGCTTTTATGCACTGTTCTCGGATGTTAAGCACCCACTCATAATCACATTCACGAGCTTCTCGTCCTGTTTCGCCTCCGACTGTAACATGGTCTACGCCATGAAGATAGGATGTTAAATCGATCGCTTCTAAAAGTGGTGCGCAGGCGATAAAACGTCGCTTAATCGGATAGGATAAAAATAAGGGAAGCCTATCGTCGGCTACTTCTTTATTTTCGACACTACATCCAATATTTACATTGTCATAGCCATTTCCCCAATCTGATGGGAGGGATACAAGGAAACGATCAATCCGCTTAGTTAAAATCAGAAAATCAATGTCGGTTCTTTCCTTTATGATAGCCCACGCTTCTTTGCGCCACTCATCCGCTTCTGGAAGAAAAAAGTCCGTTGCAAAGCAGGTCGCAAGAATCTTATTTCCTTTGATCTTGTATTCACCTTTTGCATTTGTCCTTATAGGCCAATCGAATTTATCTGTTTTTTGTATGGTGTTTTGGTCATAGCGTTTGGCATGTGGACCATACAAATAGCAATTTGTGCAACCATCACTTGCTTTATAACAACCTGTCCACGGCTCCCAGTTCATTTACATCCTCCTCATTTATTTATTAGTGTAGGTTATCTCATGTATTAACGTTCGTATATTCTTCTTGAATTTCTTTTCCGACAAAATCTCATTGGTAAAAATTCACCACACTACATCCTTATTCTTTTAGTGCAATGTAAATATTGACATCTGCATGTTCCCAATCATCATTTAAGTACTCTTCAAAATCACCGGTGAAACTACGTTCTAAATTCATAGCCCAAATTTCATTCCACGCCTTAACCACTTCATCGACCATATGACCGTGAATTGAAAACTTGGCATATTTTCCTGCGGGGGTTGTTTTCACGGTTAAATTTTCATTATCCGCTTTTGAGACCTCAACGCCTGCCGTAACACAGTATTGATCTTTCGTATAGTCGGAATATAATCCAATGGCATGTGTGTTGATTTTATTCTTTATTGTTTCATATGTTCCTCCTTGAAAAAGGTCTTCCCATAATCCAGAGATGATTTCACTCACTTTAGGATCTGTATTTCCTGTTACCGCACTTACTCCAACAATGGTTTTCTCGTCTAACTGCACAACTTCATAATTCATTAACATGACCTCCTATTTTCGTTTTATTATTTAAACTATAAGGTCATTATACACGCCTTAATATGACTACTATGTGTCATATTAAAAATAATATTCTAATATTTTTTCTAATTCTGCTTGAATTTCTTTTCGGACAAATTCTGGTTCTAATACTTGGCAATGACTTCCAAAGGACATGATATAGTAAAAAATCCATTCTCCTTTAGGATACTTGATCTCTACGATATAACTACCATCCTCTTGTTGTTCATAGACTTCAAACTCATCGAATACTCTATATTCCATTTTTTCAGATAGTTTTAATTTGAGTAAAATAAAGTCTTCCTGAAAGACTTCTTTCTCCAGAAAAATCTGTTTTGGTTTTTTCCTTTGAAAAATCTTATCTTCTACTATTAACTCTTTGATTCGTCGAAGTTTAAAAAATCTCATGTCCTTTCGCGCGCGGCAATAGCCATATAGATACCAAGCTCCACCCTTAAAACACAGTTTTAACGGTTCAACTTCACGAGAAGTTGTTTGTTTTTTTGCACTTGAATAGGAAAATTTAATCACATGTTTTTCTAATATTGTAATAAGAACAACAATGCCATAGACCCATTTATTCCAGTTGAAAATCCTTTCACCTCCGAAGCTTGCCATTGGATAAAATGGAATCACACTGATTGCCAGGAGTATGCGTCCAAGTAAAAGCCACCATCGTTAACTCTAAAGGACCATTTTTCATTGGATAACCGCGTTCCAATATAGCCAAAGACAACTCGAATACTAAGAGTCACAAGTATGGCACCGATTACATAAAAGGCATATTCAAGTCCTCTAATAAGTATTGGAAGAAGGAAAATTATGATATACAAAAATAAAGTGTGGCTGCCTACCAATCAGTTCAGCACAAGCCCCATCATAGTAATCTTTAAATTTTATTGCCATATCTTGAAACTCCTGACCTTAGTTTGCAAATGACTAAAACTACTCATTGTCTCGACATGGTGGGTGTAAAGTGCTGTGACAGTATAATCTTTTCTACTTCCAACCTGTATCTGGATTCCAACTTTTATCAAATATAACCTCTGCTTCTATTGATTCTATAGGTTTTGACACAAATTCTACAACTACAGAAATAACTGCATCAAACTCAATATCGGCATTCAGGCTTTTTCTGACAAAGACACGCCATCTCCTAGACATATCTTCATTTTCATGCATACTTTTTATGCGAGTAAGCGACTTACTATCACAATTTGCTTTTCTATTAATAAACGTTTCATTTATTGCCGCCTTTAACACTGCACCTTCAAATTCATAATGAATAGCAAGGTAATAAATATCATAGTAATCTTTCATTCTACTTGTTGTTTCCATCCTTGAAAACATAGCTTCTAACTTCTCTGCAATTGTCGATTCAAGAGAATAAGATCTTAACACAGGTCTCCTATACCCATCTAATTGGGTTGGAATTTCAATCATATTTATAGATGGTACTATAACATCACCTATGCCGATGTCAATATCGAAGGGAGTTCTTGTATTCCCAATTATTCCAACCATCTTGATTCTTACACCATGATAAGCTTTTTGTTCTGTAATGTTTTCTACTGCGTTAATCATAAAATCTATATATTGATTATCGCCATCTTGCTTCATGATTTTTTCAATAACATCTTTCATTTCAACTTGTGAATCGGAAATATTCTTCGCCAAAAAATCAATGTCCATTGTTGGTCTACCTTCAAAACCATTATATGAAAATAAAAATAATCCGCCTTTTAAAATTAAATTTTCTTTAAATTCAGATACAGATAATCGTCTCAGAAATTCTTCTTGGCAAAACAACTGGAGAACCAATTGATAAGGTAATCTTTTTACTCTCGCTCTGTTTTTAAGTTTTTGTAATATTGACTTTTCATTCTTCATTACATCCACATCCCCATTATACTACTGACTTTTTTCTTTATATTCATCAATTCTGCATAGTCCATAAGATTTGTAATGTTTCTCTTTGAGTCATTAACATAAGATTTAATCGCTTTATTAAATACTTCTTTGTCCATTTTTCTTTCAAATCTCATGATATCACAAATTGTTCTTTCTCTATCAAATACCGGCAATGGTTGATTCTCAAACAATACTTCTGACTTCCCTATTTTCATGAATTCTTCCTTAATAAAATAAAATTTCATCGGTAAATAGTCTATTTTGTATTTGCTCTTCGATTTATTCCTACTAACTGCAATATGCCATGTTAGCGGTGTCTTATCTGTATAGTCGTAAATGAAAAGCGCCGAATCCATACACACAATACCTTCTGGAAATAATTTTTTTATGATCACGCCCTCCGATACAGGCTCTTCGTAAAGCCATTCATAATAACCTGTCTTCAACTTATTTACATAACCATCATTGATTAGTCTATCCAAAACTGTATTATGGTATCCTTCAGCTGTAAAATCAGCTAGTTTTATCACACCTTGTTGGGCATCAAATATTCTTTTATATTTTTCAATCTCCATACGTAAAATCACCCTCTTTAGTTTTTGAAATTGGTCTTTTTTACATCTTAACATAACAAAAGCGTAAAAACAATCTCTTTAAATTTCTAAAGAGATTGTTTTTACGCTTTTGCTGATTCTAAAAATTAATAGCATAATATTTACAGTGCTAATAGCTATTTCTTCATTTACTTTCTTACCTGTCTCAAAACGCATTCCACATGTGTGGGTGTAACTTTATGATTGTTTGGCAATCGTCAAACTTTTCCAACATTTCATCTTCATCCTTAAGATTAATGGCAATGTAATCACGAATCATGACTTGCCATTTACTCTGATGTTCTAGTTTCAAGACAATTGGTTGCTCTCTTTTCATTTTTAATAATTTTGTTACGAGGTCCTTAATATCATTTAATTGCATTTTTTTCGTTTTAATCATAACAATTAGCGCGCCTTCATAAATATATATATTTTGAATACGAAATAGTAGGTCCTCTTTATTTAGACCGATACCAAGCAGTGGCATTAAAATGTCCAAATTTTCATGGTATAAAAAAGGTTCTAACGCTTCAACTGTCATTGAACGATGAACCTTAGCTCTTTTGATTGTTTCTTTAATCATCGTTAATTCAAATAGCCTTAGATTACTGATATCGTCTTCGGTCTGCTCCTGAATCTGATTTGAATCAAGAATAGACTTTTTAGCCTTTGTCTTATGTTTTGTCTCTAAATCAGCTACATCATGCCAAGGCTTTAAGTACAACTTAGTAATGCCTTCGTTGCTCAATCCTTTGATCTTGTTCTCCAATCTAATATGACAGAAGTCTGTTTCAATATAATCTTTAAGAACACTGCCTCTATTGTAACCATGGACCAACTCTAAAACCCTCACTTTAAGCTTTTTAGAATCAACAAGTAATTGAATGACTGTTTTTACTTCTTCAAGAGTCAATCCATGTAAATCAGCTTTCAGATTGATTTGATCATGGGCATCAATCTGATAGGTCACAAGCTTCTTTATTTGAGCTGAATTTAGACAGGAGGGTTCTAGTACTTTTTTAATTGTAAGTTGAACTGCTTCTTTTTTACCCATTCACGCCTCCTATCTACCAACAGCTAAAATATTACAATATTAATAAGGCAAAAAAACGCTCTCTTTTGCCTGTTCTAAATCTTTCAATCTTCACTTTATTTAGTTTTATCGTGATTCTTTAAAAACAACTTAATATTATCAAGTACCTTTTCACTCAAACGATCAAAGGCTTGCTTTGTTCTTCCCGAGGACACGCCCATACAATTGACATGAGCATGGGAAAGCAACTTGCCAGTATTGTCTCCTAGTGCGCCTAATGTATCACAGAAAAATTCATTACCACCCTTTTCAAGCCATTTTTCAAGAGCAGGAACGTCATGGGATGGACCTATAGAGGTATTGAACATTATTTTGTTATTTCCAAGTGATTCAAATTGTTCTTCATGAAATAAAATGACGTTTTTATTCAAACAGGAACAAACAACATCAACCGTGCCTAATAATTCTTTCAATGGAAGATATTTAATATTTCTTGCTTCTTCTTCCGGTTTACGTGTACGGCTATAATAATATAAATCTGCGCCCAGTGCCTGAAGTGCTACAGCCGTCATCTGTCCAGAAGTACCAAGGCCAACTATACCGACTTTTAAATCCGTAATCTCCATAGGAAGCTCTTTCCATTGCTTATCACCAAAACCATGTAGGTATCTAACAAGTTCGCTAATTACATATTCAACAACGCCCTGATCGCCATAATCCCTTATGCCATATACCGTAATATTTTTAGCATTGGCAGTAGGAATGTCCACATTGGCACTTTGGGCGGAATATAAACTACAACACATGCCAATATATCGGATATTAGGACAAGCATCCAACACTTCCTTATCTATATAAGTCGTATAGCTAAGAAGTACGGCATCCGCATCGCCAATTCGTTGAATGATTTCTAGGTTGTTCTTAGGCATATTATCAAACATGATGACTTCTTTGGCATAATCATGTAGTTTTTGCTGTGCTGATGGCATCAAACTAATGGGTTCAATTGCAACTAATTTTTTGAACATATTGATTTACCTCCTAAAAAACAATTGGTGATACGGCATTCTGTAGAACAGCTACCACACTCCAAGCGGCTACTTTGCTCGTTCGCGAATATATATTCAGCTCAGTTCTTATCTCTTCACCTTGAATCTCAATTTTGTATTCATCACCTTCAAACCCTGGTACTGCATCAATGTTCATAATTGTATTTTCAGGACCTGCGCTGGCTAGAGCAATGGCCACCGCTACATTAACCTTGGTTGGAAGAATAGCAATAGCTTCTTTGGTTGTGCCTGTAAATACCTGCTCACGTTTTGTGATCTCTAATAATCCATCTTTATATAGTGGTGAATGATACAAGGATCCCGGTGCTTTCTGTGCGCTAATGGATGCTGTTATAGGGCTCATAAGCGCAGCCGTTCGTAAAATATCAAACCCGCCTACCGCACCGCTTGCAATATATACCCGACGGTTGTTACGTGCCGCTGTATTTTTAACGCGTTCATAGAATTCTTGATCTGCAAATGCGCCAATTGATAGCACAACAAGATTGGACCTACCATTTAATACGGTTTCACTATAATCTTGTATTGATTTTACAGATGCAGCTTCTGCTACAAAATCTGGTTTAAACGCCATAAGTTCGTTAATGTCCGCACAAGGCATACAGCCATGATGTTCTGCAAATGCTTTGGCACGATCATAATCTTTTCCCATTACAGCAACGAGTTCATATTCTGGCAAGTAGCCATCTTTCAATGCCTTGGCTACGATTTCATTGAGCTTTCCGCAACCAATTAGCGCTAATTTCAGTTTATCCATTGTATTCTCTCCTAAAGTTTATTTTTAGTTATATCTTAACATATAAAGCACTCTCAGGCCAATTACCCAAGAACAAAGGGTCGCGTTAATTTACTGTCGGAAAAGTAAGGATAGAAAAATCCTGATGAGATATTTTGAGTTCTGTAAAAACCATCTTATCATAGTTTTATAATTCATTGTACCTTTTCCATTAATTTTGCATACTTAAAAGCCAGTCCATTTAGGATTGTGGCTACTAGACTTTAGTATATCTAAATTCGTCGGCTAAAACCCTTCCATGACTACATTGCAAACGACCTTCGTTGATACGTCCATGTATCAAACGAAGGTGGAATACATCCTTGTATTCTGGCGTTTTGCAACATAGTCATTCCAGGAACTTTATCCTCTACACATCTGATTTCACTTTTTCTTATGTCTTTTTACTAAACGTAGATCAAATGATGCCCCTTAGTTTCTTTGTAAGACAATACATGCCATCTACTAGCCGGGTACTACCTGCGACTGTCTGATGGTTCCAAACATCTGTATAGGTCTTTTGTTTCCTTTTGATCTCTTTATCTACTTCTATTTTTATCTCATCTTGAATCATGCGGTGCTGTTTTTCTTGCTTGTATTTAATCAAATCACATACTTTACCATCATTGGCTACATAAGCTCTAAGTCTTGCCATCTTAGTTACACCTTCCTTTGACCATCCTAGCGGACGGCTACTTAACCTTGAAGAGAGGAGGTGGCTCACTTGACCTTCAGCACTGCAACCCATCCTTGCATATTCATCATGATTAGGTCTTATTATGGCTTCCCAGTGATTGCTTATGTATACCCTGGTTCTTCTTATCTGTTCTTTTCTATTCTCGCTATCTGAGTACTCAAGGGCTATGTCAAAGACTGTATTGACTGCTTTTTTATCCTCAGATCTTATGCCGTCATAGATTGCCTTTCTTGCATCTGATACTGAATCACCAAGATGACCTATGGCTCTCATAATTGCTTGGTTTAAATGGAATTTATCAAGCACAAAATGACACTTTGCCCCGAGCACATCCACTCCTGATTTTATCCACGATGCGCCATCTCCCATGATGTATATATGTTCCAAATAGTCTTCATCATAAACCACATCTATGTATTCAAGCACTTCTTCCCATAAGTCTTCACTCTTTTTGTAAACGCCTGCAAAGTAGTGTTTTTCTATTAGTCTATTTCTTTTACTTCCTTGGCTTTCTTTCTCAACATCCTCAAAAATACATGCTAGACGTGGCTCTATTGTGTTGCTTTTATAGCCATTTTCTCCGACTTTTAAATCTCCCTTTTTATTGTTGAATTGTAAGGATACATGGTCTTCATCAGCATTTATATATAGGACTTTGACCTGTCTCTTTTTCTTTACAAAGGGTATTAATGCAGGTATTTCTAAGCTATGAACCTCTTTCATGACCGCTTGTTTACTAATAATATCTTCTGTATGCGTTGCATGTTCACCACTAATTCTATAGCTAGTGTCAACAACATGCTTTATGGCTTCTATAACCACATCTTCACTTTTTCTCATGTTTTTTGTAATACCACATGCTTTATCTGCAAGAAATATGAATTCACCTGTTTCTTTCGACTTAAAATAAGTCCTTTTGTACTTGATCTCACCGCATGTGCTTGTAAATGAATTAGGGACCCTAGCACGTTCAACCACGTAGTGACTGGTTCGATATGCTGATTTTCTATACACCTCATCAATGCCTTCTATTGTCTCTGCAATAATCTCTCGTTGCAGCTCCTGTAATGGTTTTCCTAACTCAAGAACAAACTCTCCAATATTCATTTGATCATCATTTATAAAACTTTCTACTACTTTTTCAATCTTTTTGATACCAATCTCCATAAATTGTTGTATACTAATATGCATAAGAAAAACACCTCTCTGTTATGATTTATGGTTTCTAGACAAAACTTATAATATCACAACTTGGTGTTTTTCTTTTATCTTTCTTTATCCGACACTATCTTTACGCTAACAGAACAAAGAGGCTACGTCTCGCTTTGTAAAGCAAATTGTTTCGGCAGGAAAGATTTCCTTGATCGTTTACATAGCTTAGACTTTCCTGGAGAATTAAAAAAAGGATATCTCCTAAATGTCGGCTTGCTTTCTTTCCTTTGCCACTTTGAGGTAGAGCACAATTAATACAATTGGCAAGATAAAGTCCCAATAGACAACAATGCCTGTATTACTTGGTGAGAAGTTTTGACTTTCAATCATGTGCAAAACATGTGTTATACCTGCCCCCCACAAAAAGGTTGATCTTGTTATAATATAAGGCAGCCAAAATGAGCGTATCCAAAACCCCATAAACCCTATAAGCCCAATCCCAAAAGTAGCAAAGGCTAGTTCCATCTGAAACCCACTATTTAATGGCCACCCGATGGATTGTGCCACTTGATCTGCATAGATGATATGACCCATAATACCACTAATCATACCAAACCACCCGAAAGACCAATGGTATAAATCGCAATGATTTCAGTAGTAGACTCTATTCTCCTTTTATTTCTAGTTGATTATAAGTGAACAGTTATAGATATTATAGTGACCACTATCTGCATGTATATATTCAACCCTGATATTTCAAAAAGTTCTTTCATCATCTATCTCCTCTATTTTACAGATTCCTTAGACTCAATATACATCTTGAAATCTTCATTGTTTTTATTAAAGTCTATAGCAGTTGGTTCAATTATTGATTTCATGACAAAACGATTTTTTTATCTGTCAATCACCCACCACCACCAATCTAGTACAACTTAACTTTTGGGTATCTTCTGATACTAATTCCCCCGAATCCGTGGGAATTAAAAAAACACCTATCCTAGAATATGTGTTTTAGGTGTCGTAATCACCGTCTATTCTACCAACAGTACATAATACACTTATACAATCTTATGAAAATTCTTATTCTCTTTATTGTACCTATTTTGATTGTTGGTTGCAGTAGCGCTTCAACAAGGGCTAGCGCATTGGCTTTTGAGTACGATAAGCTATACCTATGGTGCCAGGGCCAACGTGGGTGCCAATGACAGCGCCTATGGGAATCACTTGAGGTGTTTTTCCAGCTATAGAGGCTATTGTAGCCGCATAGGCCATCGCTTCATTTGGAGAATGGATATGATGAACGATTGCGTCCATATAGCCATATTGTTTGATTTCATTGGTAAAAACGTCGAGCATGTACTCTAATGCCTTCTTATGTGTTCTGATTTTTGCCAGGGTGGTTGTCAAACCATTTTCGACAGTCAATACGGGCTTTATTTTCAAAATATCTGCCAGCAAAGAGCTGGCATTACCGATTCGCCCACCCTTTTTCAAGAATTCCAAAGTACTTGGGGTAAAAACGAATCGAGTACATTTCATCGTATGATGCGCAATTCGAACGACTTCTTGACTGGATTTCCCTTCTTTTGCGGCCTGTGCGGCATCGATGGCAACAAAGCCCATTTCCATGCAATTCGTTCGGGCGTCTATCAGCTCAATGGAAGCCTGTGGGTAGATTTCTAGAATCATATTTTTGACAAGATATGCGGTTGAGTATGTACCACTCATTTCTGAGGATAAAAATATACCAACGACCTCATGGCCTTTTTCTATATGCTGCATAAATGCTTGATATAGATCATCTGTCGAAGGCTGGGAAGAAGTGGGAAGCTTGTCCAATGAGGATAGCTTACTATAAAATAAGTCTAAGTCCATTTCAGTTTCTAGGTGGTTTGTGTCTTCAAAACTGACACTTAAAGATACCACCGTGATATTTAATGCCTCTAAGGTGCTTTGAGGTATATATGAAGTACTATCAGTTACAATTTTTACCGCCATATTTTTCGCCATCCTATTTTACGAAGAATTCAAGTTGTTACTTGATTATTTTAGCATTTATACCGCCAGCTTTCAATCTTTCTTGATAGATTCTCGCTTTAGACTACCGATGAGCTCGGGTCTTTGACACTTGCCGAAGTAACTAAAACAGCGAAAACCTTATAACAAGCCTATTTAGGCTTATTTTTTTGTCAAATTCTACTCTTTTCATTTACGTTCTACTACGTTCTATGATATAATATAGGGTATTAGGAGGTGTTGTTATGAGGCTGAAAGTTGTAAATTCTAAAATGTTCAATTATTATATGTCATAGAAACTATTTATGTTGATGGAAAACAAAAACTAGAACCGTCGAAAAACTTGGCAGATATTCTGATTTAGAAAAAAGCTAAATGGTGCTAATCCCATAGAGTGGGCCAAAAGTATATCGAAGATCTTAATCGCCAAGAAAAAGAACAAAAACGTGAGGTTATTATCAAGCTTAGGCAATCCACGCTTATTGATAAAGAGATTCAACGTTCCTACAACGGTGGCTATCTTTTTCTTCAACAGATTTATTACCAGTTAGGGCTTCATAAGATTTGTAACGATATTTCTTCAAGGCACAAGTTCACCTATGACCTTAACGGTATTCTCTCTCGTTTGATTTACGGAAGAATTCTTTTTCCTTCTTCCAAGCTTTGCACCTTTGAATCTTCTAAACGTCTTCTCGAACAGCCAAACTTTGAATTACAGAACATTTACAGGTCTTTAGAAGTTATCGCTAAGGAATCCGATTTCATACAATCACAGCTTTACAAAAACAGTCTAGCAGTTTCTAAACGTAATGATCGAATTCTTTATTATGACTGTACCAACTACTTTTTTGAGATTGAACAAGAAGATGGCCTTAAACAATATGGACCCTCCAAAGAAAACCGTCCTAACCCTATTGTAGAAATGGGCTTGTTTATGGATGGAGATGGTATTCCTCTCGCTTTTAACATTCACAGTGGCAATACCAATGAGCAGGTGACTCTAAAGCCTTTAGAAAAGCAAATTATCGAAGACTTCAAACTATCCAAGTTTGTTGTATGTACTGATGCCGGCTTATCTTCAAATGCAAATAGGAAGTTTAATAATATAAATGGACGTTCTTTTATTACAACTCAATCCATCAAAAACTTAAGCAGTTTTAAAAGAGTGGGCTTTAGAACCAACTGGATGGAGGCACAATGATTCCAAAGAAACCTTTGATTTAAACCTGTTTGATGAAAATGAAAGTCTTTGTGAGCAATATAAGAATATGACCTTTTATAAAGAGAGATGGATTAAAGAGAATGATCTTGAGCAAAACTGATTGTCACCTTTTCTCTTAAATACCGTTATTATCAACGTCAGATCAGAAACAAACAACTTGAACGTGCCACAAAACTCATTAGCACTAACCCAAAAAGTATAGGTAAGAAAAGACAAAATGATTATAAACGATTTATCGCTTCCACCAATGTTACAAGTGATGGTGAAGTTGCAGAAGAGACACTTTACCATCTTAATTCAAATACTGTTGCTGAGGAAAGTATCTATGACGGCTTCTATGCAGTATGTACTAACCTTGACGAAGATGCTTCTGAAATAGCTAGAATTAACCACCGACGTTGGGAAGTTGAAGAATGTTTTAGAATTATGAAGAGCGAGTTTAAAGCAAGGCCTGTTTATCTTCAAAGAGACGACCGTATAAAAGCGCATTTTACAACCTGTTTTCTAGCACTTGTTTTATATAGATATCTGGAGAAAGACCTAGACAACCAGTTTACAACGAACGAAATCGTCGGCCAGTTAAAGGATATGAACTTCTATTGCGTTCCTGGACAGGGTTTTATTCCGACCTATACACGTACTGATTTTACAGATGCACTACATGATACCTATGGATTTAGAACAGACTATCAGATTGTCAGCGACAAAGAAATGAAAAATATATACAAAAAGACTAAAAAGTAAAAAAAGTACGCAAAATTAATGACATATAAAAAGCTTGAAGCCCCTATTTATAAGGGATTTCAAGCTTTTTCTGTTTCACAACTGTCAAAGACAGGTTTATACCGCCAGCTTTCAATCTTTCTTGATAGATTCTCGCTTTAGACTACCGATGAGCTTTTGAAGGGACGTCCTTGGTGCGCAGATGCTTATCACATCGAAGATTGGATATAATTGTATTCATCATCTAGGCAGAAAGTGACTGAGCTATTTGACTGGTTTTGTGGTCACCACACAATTCTAAACTCATATCCCATAACCTGTCTTGTAGTTCCCTATCTACCACCTTTTCATCTTCTTTTAACGTAATAAAGCTGTTTTTTCTCCATGATATGAATTTCCCTGATCTTTCCATACTTTTTTCTTGGTTCTCACAGAATAGTGGTGCCATTATTTCACCACATTTTTCTGTTGTAATAAATTTTCCTAAGAATTTCATCAGTGTTGCCATTATTTTCATATATTTAGGAACCAGGTTGATTTGGTTTGTCCACACAACTTCATGAATTTGAAAGCCAACGAAGGAGACCTTGACTTTATGATTGTTCTGATACAACCTATGGAGTTTTTGCAAAAACATACGTTTTGCTACCATTGCTTGATGTATGCCATCTTCAAAGCCCCACTTATTTTTCATCTGCATGTCGTCCCAGAATATTTCCCCTCTTTCTGTAACATTAAAGACAATTCTACCACCCATTTCTGATTTCTCTAATAAGTTTAAGAGGTTTAGAGTTAACATAAATTGTGATAAATAATTGACCTGGAAATGTGCATCCATTCCATCCTCTGTTTCTATCCTTTTTGCTGCATAACCTATGCCTGCATTTATAAAAATCCCGTCCAGATAATGATGTTTACTTTGAATCTCAGTAATTACTTTTTTAACATCCCTAAATTTTGTTAAGTCACATATTAAAAAGGAAGTCTTCATATTCTTAGTGTCAGCTTCAAATTCTCTTATTGTTGCTTCACCAAGTTCATGAGATCTACATAGTATAATCACCTCATGTTCTTGATTATCAAGTGACGCCAGTACTTTAGCGACGCCTTTTCCCATGCCATTCGTGCCACCAGTTACTAATATTTTCATTGCTCTACCTTATCTTTCTCATGTGTGAAAACCTCTTCAATATTAGAGCCAAGTGCCTCAGCAATCAAAAATGCTAACTCCAATGAAGGATAATATTTACCACTTTCAACATTGTTAATTGTCTGTCTTGAAGCGCCTACCTTTTTGGCCAATGCCTGTTGAGTCATCTCGTTATGATCAAAACGTAGTCGCCTAATATTATTATCAATCTTAATTTTCATCTTAGCCATGAGACACACCCTTCTTATAGTAGTTGAGCTTAATAATACCTTCAATACTAGCTCCTAACATAAAACTTAAGTAAACAATATTTAGCATAATGACAAAAGGCAAGTCAAAGGTTAAAGTAATAAGTCCTGCTACAAAGCCAATACTTACAACAACGTAACTAATCTGACCTGCTTTTAGATTGATTAGTCTGTCCATCTCATCTTCTACATTATCAAAAACATCATCAATATCTTCTTCTTCTAAACCACTTATATCAGCATCAATTTTATTCTTTACCTTTGCTCCAATTGCAAAAAATACATTAAATAGTATCATCACAAGAATCGTCAAACCAATTCCTATACCAATGTAAACCAGCATAGTCTTAGCCCAAAAGTTAGTATCGTTAAAGGTTGAGATACCATCAATAGCATAGATATCAAAAACACGCTTTAGATACAGAAATAAAACAAATAAACCTGATAATAGTAATGCCCATGTTTGTTTCTCTTTATAAGTCATCATAATCTCCTTTAACTTAATTATTACCCCAAATTATTTTTGTAGTAACTTTAGTGTAAACCCATTGCGATATAGTGTCAAGTATTTTTTACAATTAGTCTTATATTTTTGTCATTATGCTAAATGTATTTTACAGTCAGCTGTATGTCAAATAAAGAAAGAGACACCTCAAAATGAGGTGTCTACATATCTTCTAAACTTACTATATATTACCTTTTACAAGATAATTCACTTAACTTTAATGACCACTTTACCTTTTGCATGTCCCATTTGTAGATAATCATAAGCTTCCTGAACTTCTTCAAATGAGAAACTGCGATCAATCACTGGCTTAACTACCTCGTCTTTAAGTAGTTGTGTAAGATCTGAAAGCATTTCTCCACTAGGCCACATAAAGAATACTTCGAATTGAACATCGAACTTCTTAGCTAGTTCTTCAGTATTTTGTGCTTTAATAGATACCATTGTACCACCTTTTTTCAAGATTTTGAAAGAATTATTCATAACTTCTCCACCCATAGAGTCTAGGACTAAATCATAATCACTAAGTTCCTCTTCAAACTTTTGAGTTTTATAGTCGATGATTACATCTGCACCAAGATTTTTTACCAATTCAAAATTAGAACGACTCGTCGTAACCGCCACTTCAGCACCTAAGTGCTTTGCTAATTGAATTGCAAGTGTTCCAACACCACCAGAGCCTGCATGAATAAGCACTTTCTGACCTTTTTGAAGGTTCCCTTTTGTTGTAAGGGCTTGTAAAGCTGTTAACCCAGCCAATGGAATCGAAGCCGCTTCTTCATGGGTAATATTTGAAGGTTTAAGTGCCAATTCATCTTCCTTAACAACATTATATTCAGCAATGCTCCCTGCATCCGTTTGATTCGGTCTAGAATAAACTTCATCACCTATTTTAAATTTGCTAACTTTTGATCCTACTTCTGTTACAACACCAGAGACATCATATCCCATAATGTATGGAAATGAAATCGGCATCATATCTTTCATATATCCAGCTTTCACAATATTGTCAATTGGATTTATACTCGCTGCATGAACTTCTATCATAACGCTATCATCTGAAATCTTCGGTACTTCCACCTCTAAGACTTCAACTTGTTTTCCATAATCTTTAATACTTACTGCTTTCATATTATTACATCCTTTCATAGCTTCATATTGGGTATACATCTGTTTAACTAACTACAATTTACTTATTTATAAATCACAAATCCTTAATAATTTATTAGGACTACGACTTTTCAATTGCGCTCAATTATATTTTATTCAATTGATTGGTTCAATCTTATCACACATTCTGCAAGCAGTCAAACGATCGATCACTTTAATTGTAGGCTAACTAAAATAACCATTAAGTTGACAAGTCACTTTATATTTATTACAATTAAATTGTATTCAACTAATCTGATTCGTAAGGAGCTGTTTATGAAAAATAAAGATAGTATAATGGATCATATATCTGATAACGATATCTTAAAATTAGATAACCAATTGTGCTTTGCACTTTATGTATCATCAAGAGAAATAATAAAGAAGTATAAACCATTACTCGATCCATTGGGGTTAACATATACAGGTTATATTACAATGTTGGCTTTATGGGAAAAAGATAATGTCACAATGAAATCACTTGGAGAAAAATTATATCTTGATTCAGGAACACTAACACCTCTATTGAAGAAATTGGAAACAAAAGGATTACTCGTCAGAGAGCGTAGAAGTGAAGATGAGAGAAATGTATACATTGCATTAACCAAACAGGGTCATGAATTAAAAAAAGATACTTCTATAGTTCCAAGACAATTAATTAGTTCTTCAAGTTTTGATGAAGAATCTACTATAGAATTAATAAATCTACTGCATAGATACATCGCATCAATCGACAAATAAAACTGTAACTTTTCCCTCTATCAGAAAATAAAGAAACCCCTGAAAACACCCTAAATACACTATTTTCAAGGGCAACTACATCTATTTTCTTGTCAGCAGACAGACAGTTTCAGAATGGAAGATATAAGGCATAAGAATATATGAGATAGATAGAGTCTGATGGCAAAAAATATGACAAGGGGGGCAAAAGTATTACTTTGCTATTTTGCACATTACAAAAGACAAAACAAAGCTAGCATTATAAAGTTTTGTCTCTTTAGTCTAGCACTGTTAGTGATTTAATGTTACCATAAAAATAGCAGAAAAACAGTGTTTATTAATACATTGGTCTATAAGAGTGTCAAGCTTGACACACCTTAAATGGAGGAAGAAAAATGGAGTTAATCCTTATAAGACATGGTGAATCAGAAGGCAATGCAAAAGGACATGTATATGGGCATACAGATTATCCTATGACGAAGAAAGGCATGAAACAAGTTCCTATAATTGTCAACATGATAAACCGCTATAGAATAAATAAAGTATACGCAAGCCCTTTAATAAGAGCAAAAGTAGTGGCAGAAGCAATCGGTCTTGACCGCAATATTTCTATTATTTTAGACGATCGATTGAAAGAAATTAATTTTGGGAAGTATGAGGATATGCCACGAGAAAAAGTTGTTGAATTGGTAGGAGACAAATACAATGAGATCATTGGGTTTTTTGATCACGTTGCACTCCCTGGTGGAGAACATCAAGATGATTTTTTAACTCGAGTTAATGATTTTATTGATGAATTATTAGCTGGAGATGATGGAACCTATGTATTGGCAGGCCATTTCGGAGTGATTAAAGCTATACTTAATCATCTCATGGGTTATGATAAAAAAGCACTTCGGCAATTTGCTATAAAACCTGGAGCGATTATTAAACTTACGATAAATAAAGATAAAGTTAGAATGGATGAATTGATTCAGACTTTTGACTCAGTTGATAGAATCTCATTGCTTTAAGATAAGTCCCTCAAGAACATGAAGGAGGAACCAATATGTCACGTACCAATAAAAATAAATCACCATCCATGGATGAGTGGCTAAAAGAAGTAAAATCAGATCGTTTAGCTTTACAAGAAGGAATGTATTTGGTTCATAATGGTGTTGTGCGACAAACACCCAAAATGAAGGTTCGAAATGGTCTGGATGATGGTTCGATTGTTCTTGGGATGGATTTTTTCTTTGATAAAGATAAAGTAGATACGGCGATCGCTAAAACCTATGAAATGGATGGCGTTTTCCATGTAAAAATATGGCTAAATGAAGGATATCTTGAGGTGGGCGACGATATTATGTATATCTTAATTGGTGGAGATATTAGACCTCATGTTATTGATGCGCTACAATTTTTAGTTGAAACCATAAAAACTAAATGTGTTGTTGAAATAGAACAAAAAGGATAATTCCTTGTCGTTCAAATATTTTTTTGTAATCGCAACATTAGTTTTAACAATTTTCTCTTCTGGTGCAGATTATACTTACAGACCATATCCTCATATACTTATAGTATCTATCACGTATTACTAGCAACACTATAGTACTTTTGATTCTTAAAACCATCATTTTTTAAAGACTCTTCATGGAATTTCTACGTGCAAAATTCCCTGTGAGGACACTGGGCTCAATCACTAAAATTAAATAAGTTTATATTAAGCCCTATATATATCACTATATTTATCCCTATATTCTCTAGGTGTCGTACCCGTCCAATTTCTAAATGCTCTTCTAAAAGCATTTTCATCTGAATAACCAATTAAAAAAGCAATCTCTTCATTAGAAATATTTTTGTCTTTCAAATAGTTTCTAGCTAATAATTTCTTTGTATGATTAAGCTGCTTTATGAACGTAGTATTTTCATTAGCCAATTTACGCTGAAGACTTCTTACACTTAGTGCCATTTCTTTTGCTACAGAATTAATACCATCTTCCCCAGCAGGTATTAATTCAATTAATAAACTTCTTACTTTAGCAGAAAAAGATTCATCTAATTCTAATTCTTTTATTCTTTTGGTTAGTTCAGGTTCTAAATATCCCCACATAATATTATTACTTGTTAAAAATGGCTCTTTAGCATCTTTCAAACTAAACTCTATTAGATTACTATCACATTTCTCTGGTTTAATACCAAAAAATTTTTCTAGCTCATGTCCATATTCATATTTTGACGCCACTTTTGTGGGTACAATACTTAATCCTGTAGCTTTTCTTATAATATTAGTAATGAGTACCTGTTCACTAATGATTGAGAATCTAGGAATCTCCAAATTATTATTATCAAACATGAATTCCATGCTAATTTTCTCATTATTCGTATTTACATTAAGTACAAATGGTCCAATTAATTTCTTATACTTTGAAATTGTTTTGAAACAATTAATGCCATCTTTTGCACACATAGCTGCAAATAAAGGTGGAACAAACATCATCACTCTATCTATATCGGTATACTCAATAATGATTTTGTCATCTATAACTTCATCTAATGTATTCATAAACTTAATAAATTGTTCCAACGAAATAGAAATCCCATCTTTTTTTGCAGTTTTATAGGGTATTTCTGATTTCTTAAATACCCATTCTGCATTAATTCCAATAGATTCTAACAATAGTTTATATGAATTTTCTAGAACAAAATGTTTGCTCACTCAAATCACCCTTACACACTTTTTATTATTTTATCAAACATTCTATCCGATAATACTCTTTTTAAAATGACAATTGGTTTTGCAGCAAATCCAATTAAATATCTTGTTTTAGGTTTTTTAACTGTTGCTGCTTTTGTAATTGTATGAGCAATAACTTTTGGATCTGTAAGTCTATTCCCACTGTATATTTGTTTTTGTGATTCAGCTACCTTTAATGCATTTTTCGCATATGCACCTTTTGAAGATGATTTTTTAAGATTCTCAGCAGCAATAATTCCCCAGTCAGTTTTAATTCCGCCTGGCTCAACTAATACAACATCAATCCCAAACTCTTCAACCTCTATTCTTAAACAATCACTAAAACCTTCAACAGCAAATTTTGTCGCATGATACCATCCACCAAATGCGGTATGAACTTTACCACCCACTGAAGATATATTGATAATTCTTCCGAAATGCTGCTTTCTCATATATGGTAATACTAATTGTGTCATTCTCGCCAAACCAAACACATTTACTTCTACTTGTCTTCTTGCCTCTTCCATCGGAACATCTTCTATTGCCCCATATGAACCATATCCTGCGCTATTAACCAATATATCAATTCTTCCTTCATTTTTTATTATTTGGTCCACACACGTAACCATCGATTCATCATTTGTAACATCAAGTTCTAGTGTTTTAATACCCTTATTTTCAAGTTCTTTCAACTTTTCTGTTCTTCTTGCTGCACCATATACAATAAATCCATTATCTTTTAGTTCTAATGCTGTCTCAAATCCAATCCCACTACTTGCACCTGTTACTAACACTACTTTTTTACTCATCCTATGACCTCCATTATATATGGTAATCCCTTTTCAAGTATTTTGTTTTATAAAGTCTAATAGTCATTTCATCCTTGTATCTAAATTATACGCTAAAATGACTTTATTACAAATTGAATATTTCGCTCTGAGAGAGCATAGTGTACGCAGTTGACTGAGCCAGCCTCACGCTCAGAATGAGCCAGTCTGTTAGTGGCAGAGCCACCGCTCTTTTGAGCGGCAGCTCATGTATTTATTCTTTTATTCCATATCGTTCCCTCATTGAAGTTTTACCATCAATGAATATTTTATAGGAGTCATGTACGATACGATCAAGTATTGCGTCTGCTAGGGTGCCTTCACCAATCTTCTCGTGCCATCCACCAGGTGAGAATTGTGAACAAAAGATTGTCGAATTTATTTGGTGACGTGATTCAATTAGTTCTAGCAAATCTCTTGCCTCATTACCTCTAAGAGGTACAAGTAACCATTCGTCTAGAATTAGAAGATTAACTTTTTTGTATTGATTAAGCACCTTCTGAAAGATACCTTCTCCACGAGCAACAGTGAGTTCGTCAAGAAGTTCAGGTAACCTTACATATCTTACGGTATAGTAGTTTCGACAGGCGGCTATACCAAAGGCACAGCTCAAATAAGATTTACCGTTTCCAGAAGCACCCATGATAATAATGTTGTGGTGATCTGCTATGTAATTGCACGACCCTAATCTTATAATCTGTCCACGGTCAAGTTTTCTATCTTCATGGTACTGGACGTCCTCAATACAGGCATTGTAGAATCTAAATCCAGCCTTTTTCATAAGTCTTGCTAGTTTATTGTTCTTTCTTCTCGACCACTCTAAATCAACAATCATACCAAATCTTTCTTCGAAGGAGAGATGATCATAAGATGTATCATGAAGTTGATTTGTATAGTTGTCCGCCATAGCATTAAGACGCATTTCATTTAACTTATTGATGGTTGAATTATTAAGCATTAGTTATCCCTCCCATAGTAGCCAGCACCTCTAGTGAATCCATAATCAGAGGATTCGTCGCTGGAAGGGATAAATGGTTCTTCGACGATTTTGTCAGCACCTGTTGTAAGGATTGTCTGAACACTTTTGTAATTAGGCTTGGGTGTATAGGTTAATGCTTTTGCACAGGCAGCTTCTAACCGTATCACCGAGTATTTGTCAGCTGATTTTAGTAGCGCCATGCACGCTCTATAGGTTTGCTGCTCAAGACGCCTTGATGATAATATCGCTTTAATCACAACTTCAGTATTTGGTCCAATGTCTTTAGCCCAAGAAATAAACCGATCAGCATTCCATTCATTGTATTGCTTATGATTTTCGGGCATATGTTCTGGCAGGGTATGATACTGTCCCGGACGACCATGTAACCTTATATGTGAAGCGATGCGATGGGTTTTGTAAAAGACTTCAATAATGTTTTTTGTAACTCGAACATCTACTTTATTTTTGATATATTCATAAGGAACAGAGTAATGCATTTTATCTACACTTATGTGATAATTAAACTGTACAGTTGCTATTTTCCAGGTAGACAGCTCGTACTGGGTTGCAGGTAAAGGTATAAGTGTATGTTTCTCTTCAGAGTCAAAGACACTTCTTCTGCAGCCCTCTTTCTTTTGAAAAGGCTTTTGATTGAACTCTTCAAGTTTATCTTTGATGACTGTGTTAAGTTCATACAATGTAAAGAACTGTTGTTTTCTAATAGCAGCAATAATCCAGGTAGAAATAACGCCAACAGTACCTTCAGCAGTAGGCTTATCTTTTGGTTTTCTGACTCTGGCGGGAATGACAACTGTTTCATAATGTTCAGCCATCTCGTGGTAGGTCTTATTAATAATTGGTGTATACCACGAAATGCTATCAACACCTGTCTTAAGGTTGTCAGGAACTAGTATTTTAGTGACACCACCAAAATACTTAAATGCATTGACATGTGCTGTAATCCAGCTTTCCATTTCCATAGATAGAAACGCCTCTACATAGGCATATGAGCTATATGGTAATGATGCTACAAACACATACGCTTTAATGATTTCACCAGTTGTATTATCGATGATAGAGGCTGTTTTGCCAGCCCAATCGACTTCCAACTTCTCGCCGGGTTTGTTGTGTATCCTCATCGTTGCTTTTGTCTTACTGGCATAGCTACGATACATTTTACAAAACTGAGTGTACATGAAAGGAATTTCTCGATTAATTCGACATTCCTCATTGTATTCATGCCACAGAAGACTAAGCGTTACACCTGATTTTGCCAGTTCTTTATGAATGTATTCATAGTCTGGTGCTTTACGATCAGAAGTGGCAATCCTTTCAGGGAAGTAGAGCTTTTCGAGCTCGGCATTGGATAAGTCCTTTTGCAAGGGCCATGATAAATCATGTTCCTGCGCCTTGTGAAGTGAGTTAGATACAGTGTTCCTTGAGCATTCAAGACTGGCAGCAATTCCGCGTCCGCTGATGCCAAGACTATGAAGCCTTAGGATTTCTTTGTGGTTGGTCATATAGTTGACCTCCTCGAGTTATTTACACGAATAACGTGCATATACTCATTCTATCCTAATGGCTCTGCTTGCGTCACTGTGGCTCATTTAGTGCGTACCCCTGGCTCAAGTTCAGAATATTATTCACAAATACATTCAGCGCCAACCTTCATACAATTAATGCCATCCTTTTTATAACTTTTCCCTTGAAATATGATAAGAAAGTTACATTGTTAAACCAAAGTGTCAGTTTTCATTGATAATCTCTTGTTAATCGTTGTCAAAATACAAACACGATTATAAAGAATGAGGATTCTTATTTCATCCATTTGGGAGTAATTCAAATTTTGGCACATTCTCAAGCTCAGTATCCCAATTTGCTTTGTTTGCATAATAGATATGCCCTTGCGGCTTAACGTTTATATTACTGTCAATACTTCCTGCAGGAACAACCAGCAAGTTTCCATCCATTTGTATATTTGGCAAAGCTGATCCACAAATAGTACAAAAACCTTTTATGTGCCCTTCTCCATGAAAATTAAAGTTTTTGGCTTTTTCTTGACCAGATAACCATCTTAACTTGGCTGTAGAAGAAAATAGATTGGCTGCATGAGCTGAACCTGTATCTTTGCGACATCGCCCACAATGACAAAGATAAAAATTATCAAAATCTCCTTCGATTTCGAAAGTAACTTCACCACAGAGGCATGATCCTAAATATTTCATAATCACCTCTCCCTTCTTAATAATTTATTGAAATGGCAATAGTTGTATCGTCAAGGGGGTCCCCCCCCTGAAAACACCATAAATACGCTATTCTCAAGGGCAACTATATCTATTTTCTTGTCAACAGATAGACAGTCTCACAATGGAAGGTATAGGGTTTAAGAATCTATGAGATAGATAGGATCTTATGGCTAAAATATGACAAGAGGGTCTAACGTAATGAACAGATAAAGAAAATACTAAGCAAAATATAAGTACAAACCAAAGACTCAATTTTATTATCTTGACAGGAATGATTTGTTTGGGTTCAGCTTTCGCCTTGTTATACAAAGATTTAAGAAGCGAACATTTATTCATCAATTTTAACCTCCCTTAGCATGGTCCACATGGGTTGATGAATAACTGGTAAGTTCATTTCTTCAAGTGTCTTAAAACCAAACCGCTCGTATAAACGAACATTACTTTCTGTTTCTGTTTCCAAATAAATTGGAAGTTTGGCTTCATCTGTCATGGCTAGGAGTTCATTAAGTAATTTCCCCCATGTCCTTTTCCTTGGTTTTCTGAAGCCACACCTATAATTTGCAAATAGGCAAAAGACTTGTTTTTCATGTGTTTTTTTCTAGCCTCATCCATAGGACTGAGTGCACTGGCTACCTTCATAAAAGTTATAAATCCAATTGAAAGAAATGGAAAAACACTACCACTTCTAATCATCCGCCATAAACTCATATAGGAATACTCGTCTTGAGTGATTGCCATAATGCCTTCAAATTTTTCTGAGGAAGCATAGACATCACCGTATTTATAACAATATCTAATCATAAACTTAGCAACCAAGGTATATTTATGTGAATTTTTCACAGCATCCCCAAATAATATTTTAAACAGCGGATCTTCTTTAAAGGCATCTGCTAAAACTCCGGTCGCTTGCCGAATTTCACTCTTATTAACTTTATGAAGATTTTTAATTTCACCCATGGGAACAGTGCTTGTTCTACCAGTTGTAGGCTTACTCATTATGCTTTCAATGATTATAAATAAAGTAATTGTTATGCCCGTACTTAGAGCAATACTGGCCCATGGTGACGCCACACCAAACAAAGGTGTGACGAACCTTCCAACCAAAAGACCTATGACTACAGGGATTATAATTTTTAATATAAGAGATTTATTTTTCATAGAACACTAACTTCCTTTCCAGTAACGCCTTAACCATTGCTTACAAATTCAAATATGTCTTCTACGGTGCAGCCAAATACCTTAGCAATATCCATGGCAAGTTTCAAAGATGGATTATATCTTCCGTTCTCCAAATTACCTATAGTCTCTCTCCTTACACCAACAGTCTTTGCTAGATCATCCTGTGTCATATCAAATTGCGCCCTATATGCCTTAATGTTCGTTTTAAATATTCTCATCTTTGGCACCATTGCTTTCCTTGATTTCATAAATAGCATGAAAAACTGCAAAGGTCAGATTTCCTATAATAAAACCTAAAAATAGACCCCAGTGGGCAAACTCCAGATTTCTTGTTATTGTGACTAATATGATTGTAATCATCATGACAAATAATAATATAAAGAAAGATATGGCTGAAGCTTTTAATAAATGCTCTTTGAACATTTCATCTGCAATCACATTAAAATAAAATGCATATCCAAAGTATCCAAAGAACAAAAACAATAAATGATGATCTGTAACAAATCCTAAAAAACCTAATAACCCCAATAAACTAAGATATCCAAATTTATTTTTCTTTTTCATACTAATTCTCCTATGTGGTATATTTTTATCTTATTGTTAGAAATATACCGCATAAGAGTTTTATTGTCAAGTTATCGCAATTAAAGGGTCGCAAACTTCAAATTCAGCTTAATTCAAAAACTGACACTGAATTTCTAAAATTATCTTCATTATTTCATAGTGACTAGAAGAATATTAAAAATGACTATTAATATTCATTCACGCACTAAAAAGCTCTAGATTCTACTAACTGAATCTAGGGCTTTTTACTATCTAAATTTCTATTTTTTACTCTCAAAATCTACTGCTAGTAGATGTGTTCCCACGTACCAGGTCATATTGCAATTTTGATTTTGATACTATTTTTTAGGTCTTTTTGGTGGTAATTTTGGTATTTTTACTGAAACTGAAGAAGTCATAAAAGTGCTTGAACTCCAGTAAAATCAAGGGTTCTGGCGTTGTATGTGTTTGCTAATATAAAAGTGAGCCATTTAGCACCATAATGATCACGAATTTTTGAGCCATTCATAAAATTTCCTGTATGATAAACGAAAAGATTATCGTATAGGAGTGTGAAGGGCGTGAAAATAGATTTGGAACTTTATGAACAAATTCGACATCTCCATTTACATGATGGAATGTCCCAAAGAGCAATTTCTAGAAAACTAGATATCTCAAGAAACACGGTTTCTAAGTACTGTAACGGTGAGCATGTTCCATGGGAACGCAAGGAATACTCATCAAGATCAACCACTGTTGTTACAGATGAAGTCAAAGATTTTATTCTTAAGTGTTTTGAAGAAGATGATACCCATTCCTTCAAAAAGCAAAAGCATACTGCCACAAGGATTCATCAACGACTACAAGACGAGCTTGGTTTTACTGGAAGTGGCTCAACCATTCGGCGTGTTGTTCGTGAACTTAGGAATAAGACTAAAGAAGCCTTTGTTCCTTTAGAATTTGACCCTGGCGAAGCTGCACAGATTGATTTTGGTAGTGCCTATGCCTACATCAAAGGGCAACGTAAGAAACTGAAATTCTTCTGCATGCGATTATGCTTCAGCGGCCACTTTTTTGTGAAGGCATACTATGCTGAAAATGAGGAATGCTTTCTAGACGCTCATATTTCATCATTCAAGTTCTTTGGTGGCGTGCCTAAGCGTACAATCTTTGATAATGCTAAGGTGGCTGTAAGCGAGGGTCTTGGTGCATACGTGACCAAAGAGACCAAACGCTACTGTGAGTTGAAAGCCCATTATCAGTTCGCTGCTACTTACTGTAATCCACGTAGTGGTAATGAGAAAGGTCTTGTTGAAAATCTTGTGGGCTACGTTAGGCGAAATGCTATGGTTCCAATGCCAAAAGTTGATTCACTAGACGAATTAAATGCCACCTTAGAAAGCTACTGTCAAGGATACATAGAGCATTCTATTGCTAGCAGAACCGGTACTGTAGGTGAAAACTTCAGCATTGAAAAACGTGTTTTACTGCCACTGCCTTTGTACCACTATAGCCCTGAAAAGCTTCTCTACCCTGAAGTCAGTGCATATTCACTTATAACTTTCCAGACGAATAAGTACTCTGTCCCAACGGATTATTGTGGGAAAGAAGTTTGCCTTAAGGCTGGACCAAGTGAGATTCGTGTTTACCATAAAAATGAAATGATTGCTAATCATGAACGCAACTATGGTAAGAATCATCGTACTTATGACATTGGTCACTATATTAAGTTGTTAGAAACAAAAGCACGAGCCATCTTTAATGCAGCACCAGTAAGACAATATGTTCCAAAGGATGTCCTACAGATGTATGCGAGTAAACATGGTGGTCAGAAACTTCTTTTAGCCTATTTAAAGGAATCTAACGGGTTAAAAGAAACGCCTGACATAACTGTCATCCCAACACAGCTAAATCTCTATGATCAGCTGATACAGGAGGTGAATAGTTAATGGATTCTATCGTCAACCAACAAATAAAACTCTTATCTAAAGCAATGAAACTTTCTTCGTTTCAGTCCTACGAGCAAGTGCTTCGAGATAGCAAAGAAAACCAGCAAACATATGAGGAATTCTTACTACAACTACTAAAGGTTGAAGCAGGCAATCGTAAGGAAAATAAGTTGATTAGGTTAAAGCGCCAAGCTAAATTTCCTTTCGAAAAATCATTAGAGGAGTTTGAATTGAATCGGTTACAACATATAGATTCATCTACGATCTTTGAGTTAGCCAGTTGTGAGTTCGTCAAAAAGAAAGAAAATATCATTCTTATTGGGAATCCTGGTACAGGTAAAACACATTTGTCTATAGCGCTTGGTCTAAAGGCCTGTTTAAATGGCTTCAAAGTTCACTTTACAACTGCAGCCAGTCTAGCTACAGAATTAGTTGAAGCAGAATCAGAACAACGTTTGGGTAAGTTTATTCGTCAGCTATCAAGGATTGATTTATTAATCCTCGATGAGTTATCTTATCTATCATTTAATAAGTATCAGTCAGAACTATTGTTTCAGGTAATATCAGAGCGTTCTGAACGAGGAAGTGTTGTTATATCAACAAACCTCGAATTCTCAAAGTGGGAAGAATTCTTCCCAGATACATTGTTAACTAATGCTTTGATCGATAGAGTAACCTTTAATGCTCATATACTAAATATGAATGGTGATTCTTATCGATTAAGTAAGTCATTGAACTAAGTGGCTCAAAAATTCATGATCACATGGTTCACTTTTTTATGATCAGAGTGGCTCACAATTTGGTGATCAAGTGGCTCACTTTTTCGTTGACAAACACAGTTGTAGTCGTACCACCGTCTCTACATGTGTGGAGATGTGGTCGCAGACAGTTTTATTTGCTTATTAATAATTTGTAATACCTTCTCCACTTTTGTTAAGAGGACTGGATAACTATCAACTTCAATCTTTCAAGCCCAGTTTTTACAAAGGGGTTTTACGGGAACATATCTATATGATTAGCACATAGAATCGAATGATCAACACTTATTAGGAGAATTTTTTCTCTGAAACTATTACCTATATTTTGAGAACAGAGTCTGCTACTTGGCAAGATATGAATTAAACCAATTTCTTCTAATCTACAGCTTTGGCATAACCATATATTTGTTTTTATAGAATTGAATCGCTGATACGCCAATCAAAAGGACAATTCCTATTAAAGCAACATTTGGTAATAAATTGTATTTTCCTTGGAAACCTTCTAGTGCTAATAAATTATTATGGATTCCAAAGTATGCCCAAGCAATCGGAATAGGGAATATTGCATTTTTTGTTTTTAGTAAAACCATGAGCGTCAACCCAATTGCAACTAAAAGAATGACAGAACTCCATATTTCTTCAGAAATTCCAAATCTCCCCCATTCAATTTTTACAAGCCAGGCTGCTATATTTACAACTGTTGCTATAAAAAGCCATCCCGAATACAATCCAAAAGTAATCGGTAACAAAAAATGGTTTTTCGTCTGAATTTTCCCAATGCGCTCTACGATTAAAACCATGATGATCAAGAATGCAAATATGAAAATTGTAGATAATCCGATTAAATTATATGAGAAACTAACAATCCACACTATATTTAAAGCACATGACGACCAGAATAAAAAACTGATTTCATTAATTGCTTGCTCATAGTAGGCATCTTTATTCTTTAAAATCATCACAATGATAGAAATGATTAAGAATGTATAAATAACGCTCCAAATGCTAAAAGTTGAAGGTGCTGGTGTGATTAACGTTGGATACATATCGGAGACTTCCTTTTGGGAAAGACCGTTTATGATTCCCATGGCACCCATTGCATTTACGATTAATGTGAACACCAATAAAATTGCGTTGATCCATGATTTTGTTTTAAGTTTCATCTTCTCTCCTCCGTTTGTTTTTATTTCTCCTTTATAGACATTTTCATTACATCTATTCTAATTATCATTAAAATCAAACATCTCTAGGTTGAAAACACTTCCTAGTTGTGTTCCAATTGGCTCACTAGGTTCCATCATTTCCTTTATAGGTTGCATGACTTTGTCAAACGCTTCTTTATTCTGAACCATCAGGTATAATTTTGCTGTATTCATTGCGTCGCTTAAAGCACTATGTTGACTGCCGGTAAAATTCATATCTAAAGCTTGAACTGCTTTATCTAGGGATAAGACTGCGTTAATTCCTAGAAGGTTGCAAAAAATATACTGAAAGTCAGTCCATACATTCATAAACTGCATATCAAAAAAATAAGTCAGTTCTTTTATTAGCATTTCCTGTTGTAACTGAATCAAATCATTATCACTCCATGCGTATATTTCATATGGATTATTACCTGATATTCTGTCACACCAGTTCGAAAAATCATTCATCGCTTTTTCAAAAGAAAGGCCATTTCGAACCATATCACTTGTTATACCCGTCAAGTGAAATACTTTTGAAGCTACAGCAATACTAAATTGTGGTTTAACCATTTGTTCGTATTCACCGATAAAACTGCTATTGTCATCTAAGGCAACAGCTCCAATTTGGATGACCTCATTTCTACATAAATTTCTATCAATATTAAAATTTTTTGAGATTGGATTCATCTCCAAATCCATAAATATTTTTACCATTTTTTCCCCTTAATATATCATTTTGTCTTTGTACATGCAAAATTCACAATCATACCTCTTGGATAGGCATAGCCAGATGCTAGTAAATTGAAAGTTTTTTCTGTTGCCGTCTTAAACATCTCACAAAAATTTTTAGCATCGATATCCCAATGGTCTTGGAAGTACTGGATTGCCTCCCATTTATATTTTTCATCCTTCCAATGATTCGGAAGATATTCCTTATATCCTTCGATTATTGGTTTTAATTTTTCTAAATCTATCATCGTACACTCCTCCACACTTCTTATAAAAAATAATTATCCAAAACACTTGTATCAACGAGTCAAATAATGATTATATTTTTTGAATTTAATTTTTTAGTAATCACTAAGTTCTAATAATCTACCTATTTCTTCAGTAATCTCATTAATAGAATTTAATCTACACAAGTCAATCATCAACTTAATCCTACGTATTACTTCATTCGTATCATCGGTCATATTTTCTTTTTTCCAACAATTAGGATGGAAAACATAATCTTTTCTCAATAAGTCTTCACAACTAAGCTTTCTGAAATGATTGAATAACCATTCATGTTGACTTTTCCTTCTTCCTCTTAACTCACAGTAGATATTTTTTCTTCTAATAGCCACTTTTATCATAGTGCCCTCAACATTTGCTTCAACACCTAATTCTCCTGCATCAAGTACTTTGGGGTTATTAAATTCTAGTTCTGAAAAAGTAGCCATTATTTCTTTTAATGGGGCATCCAATTTTTCAGCTATCATTGCATTTAATTTATTTACTCTAACACCTACTTCATGATTTTATTCCAATAGTACATCATAGTATGCCTCAGCAATGCTTCCAGTTATGGATGCAAGGGTATCACTGTCACCACCGATGGATATGGCATTCCGAATCGCACCTCCAAATGAATCGGCTTCCAAAAAAGCCTGAATCGCTTGTGGAACCGTCTCTTGGCATGTCTCATTGAATTGATAGGTCTTCCTAATCTCATCTATAGTGAAATCTAGTGCATAATAATGATCTTCAATATATTTTCTTATCTGCTCTTTATCATGTCCGGTTCTTGCTAAATAGGCTGCAATGGCTGTTGCCTCGGCACCTTTTATACCCTCTTCATGATTGTGGCTGATACCCGTTACAGCCTTTGAAAGCTTCTTCACTTCCTCAATTGATGAAGCCACTTCACTTACTGGGCTTATTCTCATAGCGGCACCATTACCGTAGCTGTTATATGGCTGTGAATCTAAACTGAAAATCCACCCATAGAAGCTACCACCATAACCACAATCCGGATACTTTCTCCCAATGCTTTGCATAGCTTTAACTGTATTTGCTGATAGTTGTTCCAGATATTCCGTATCAATAGAAGTGCTGGTTAAATCATTTAGAACTACCTGGTCGGTCATCATAATCGCTTTAGCTACAGCCAGAGTCATAATACTATCATCAGTAAAAAAACTGTCCTCCGTAAATAATTCAAACTCCATAGAACGATGGTTATTAAACTCAAAACGTGAGCCGACGATATCTCCAATAATTGCCCCTATCATATAATTACCGTCTTTTCCTAGATTCATAATCTTTGTCAATTCTATCTTTCCAAGCAGAATCAATAGAACGTTTTGAGCGAACCATACTTACCGTTTCACTAATCACATCGTAATTGAGCATGGTACCTTCACTATCTGCATGGTAATTAGCTGCTCTATCTTCTGAAATTCCGAAACGACCTGCAGTTTCAACTGCATCCATATTTGCTCCTAAAAAAATGAATTCCCACTCATATTTTTTCTTTTGATGATCTATCATCTTCTTGATTTGATCATAGGAATATTCGGTGCTTGCATTCTCCATGCCGTCTGTGATGATAACAAACATCACTTTTTCAGCTCGTTCATCATCTGCTGCATATTTTTGAACATTGCCCATTTTTTGGATTGTCTTACCTATGGCATCTAGCAACGCTGTTGTTCCTCTAACAAAATATTCCTTCTCCGTAATCTTTGATGTTTTGCCAAGATTGTACCTATCATGTAGCAATTCATATTTGTCATCAAATAGTACGGTGGTGATATTAGCATCACCTTTTTCTGCTTTTTGTTTTGTTAGTACACTGTTAAAACCACCTATCGTATCACTTTCAAGTCCAGCCATTGAGCCACTTCGGTCAAGTACAAATACCAATTCTGTTAATCCTTTTTTCATGTTATTTCCTCCTATCATTTTTTGATATTTTAAGGATACAACTTTTAGGAAAACGAAAGGTAACTTGTGAGTTAACTTTTATACTGTATCTTCTACACACCTAGTAGATTTTGATCATAAGCAAACAGCACCTCATTGATTTCATAGATATCATAATTCTCTGACTCAAAGAAATAACTTATAATCACATCAAAACGACTGCTCTTAGACAGTGCATAACCAGATCTTAATAGTAAGTCCTTTGCTTCGTCTAGATTGAGCTGTAAGGCTATGGCAAAGGCAAGTACCGTTTGTTTTGTTGGATTATACTGGTTGTTATTTCTGATTTTTGAAAAAGTTTGTTTTGTAACGTTGGCTTTCTTATATACTTCAGGGTCTTTTAGGCCTCTTTCATCAATCATTCTAAGCAGTGTTTTTGAAAAAGTTTCATCCAAATGATGTATGGCATCATCAATGGATTTTTTCTTTGGCTTAACCTGTTCCATCATCTTGCTACTTATTGACTCAGATAAGGCTTCATCATCTTGTAGATAGTCTGCCTTTTCCATTAATCGGTTTCTTCTAAGAAGCGTATATTCCTGTTCATCAATATAGTTATCATCAATATACGCCTCAACAGATGAAAACAGATCTTCTGAGAGCTGATACGATTTCTTATCAAAAACGACAAGGTATAAGGTCATCTCATTAAAGAGAAGGAATTCTCCGATTGAGCGAATAGCAATATTTAGTGCAACATCTTTCGGGCAGCCGTAGGTTCCTGATGATATCAAAGGAAAAGCAATACTCTCAAAGCCTTTTTTTCTTGCCAGTTCAAGCGCATTCCTATATGTATTTCTAAGTATATCTTCTTTTCTACCGGTTCCCTTGTTCCAGATCGGTCCGACGGTGTGGATGATATATCCTGCCGGAAGGTTGAAGGCTTTTGTCAAAGCACACTGTCCAGGTTCCAATCTACCAATCTTTGCTGTTTCTTCTCTTAATCTTGGTCCTTCAATCTTATGTATGGCACCATCAACCCCTGCGGTTCCATACAGTTTACTGTTTGTTGGATTGACTATGGCATCCACGTGCATTTTTGTGATATCGTTTCTTACGATTTCAAATGGCATTTTATCACCTTCATTTTATCAATATGCTTTTTAGGATTTTTCTTGTTATACTCGATTTTAGTAAAAATTATAAATCATTTTTTTGTCAGTAAAAAATAATCATACACTTTTCTACTATTTAACAAAGACCACTGAAATGATATTTTCATCCTTCAAAACCCTTTTTACAATTGCTAATATCTGAAATTTCATGAACCCAACATCTGCCATTAAGTCCTGATATACTTCAGAATAATTTCTCACTTGTGGCATACTTTCTAACACTGTTTTTAAATCTAAATCAATGTCATTTACAGTTCTTTTCGCATAAAGTTTTAATGAGTCGTACAAAAAATGCTCTTCTACTATATCACAATACATGTAGATATCATTCAGAGGTGTAATATTATACTTACTGATTTTAATTGATTCCGGTTCTATAAATATCCCCCCATCTTCAGCAACCATTCTAGTACTTCCAATCTTCGTAAATATTTCATCTAATGATATTTTTTTTGTATGATAGAATCTCGAATCATCAATTTCCTTTACTATATTCAAACGACTTTTCAAATAATCTTGTGTTCCCTTATCAACAGCATAAACATATACGCCTTTTATACCTCTCGTCAATAATGTTTTATACGTATTTTTTGCAAGCCTCAAAAACTCCTTTTGACTGTTTTTGCCAATCTTAGTATCGAAACATTTATTTACATCAGCTTCCCAACTACTCGTACTAATATTATACTTAAACTCTTCACCAATAATAACGCCAACGTAGTCAAATTCTAACCCTTGGCATGTATGTATGCAACCAACTTGATTTACGCCAATCGGATCTATTGCCCATTCAACTGTATTTTTAGGAATACCTTTTGCACGTTTACCTTTGTAACTATCTTGTGGGTTCCATGGCATTTCAAATATCAAATCACTACCTTCATAAATATTGACATCATTAATCAACTTACCACCGACTGTAAGTTCCTTACTCCATGGCCAAGCATATCCTGCTACAACTCTTGATGTCAATCCGATACTTTGATACATTTGCATTTTCATCTTCAAATCATTCGGGTTATCTACTATATAAAACTCTAAATTATCCAAATTCTCCCAACCACTTGCATTGGCTGTATCTTTGATTCCCAATACATCATCCAACCAATTAAGATAACCTTCTGACCCAGCACATCTAAACTGAGCATCTAATTCATATTCATAAATCTCACACCCCATGGTTTCAGCTACTTCTTTCACGTGACTATACGAACCTATATCTTTAGGTCTTATCATCTGATTGTCATCTGTAAAAAATACTGACAAGGCAGTCTTACTGATAATTTCTTCAACCAATGTATGATCCAAACTTTTCTGCATTGGCGGGGGTGTTGTACTTAAGCGATGTGCTTCATCCACAATCACTGATTGAAATGTCGTGTCTGAAATTGTCAGCTCTTTATTATAAAAATATGGGTGCTTAAATAAAACTTTAGCTCTATCTTTATCAATTTTGTTCATCATTCCATTTTTAAATGCGGCATTTGCAGCTAAATACACACATTCTTTTCCTGCCTCTAAAATCTTACTTAGTAGATTTAACCCCACAACTGATTTTCCTGTTCCCGGTCCGCCTTTAACGATAACAACAAAACGTTCATCCGTTCCGATTAATGCATTATCTCTAACTAATTGCATAACCCTATCAAACACAACTAATTGTTCATCCACTAATATAAATTCCGATTTAGAATCAATGATATTATTTACGTGCTCAATTAATTTTTTACTTGGTTTTGAAATAGATTTTTCAATAATATTGATTAGTTCTATGCCATCGCCTTTTTCAACATTATTTTTTATAAACTGACCAATTTGATTTGTTTTGTCCGCTGTAAAAATAGGATACTCTTCTAGGTATGACTTAAACTTCATATCTAACAACTTGTCGCCTACAATTGGCTTATAGTTATGTAGGTATGAACATGCAAATAACTTTATGGTTTCTTCCATTCCTTTATGAAAGGCTGAATGATAATCCTCTAGATATGTTTTGTAAGTCCCAACTTGAACAGCAGGATGGTTTACTTCCCGCATTCGGCCTCCGGTATATGTATATACCTGCCTACTTGTATTACATTCTTCTACTTTTTCCCATTGTTTAAGTTCAACAATTACAGCATTCTTATTCATAAATTTGTCTTTTCCTGTAATCATGAAATCTAATCGCATTGAAGAACTTGGTAATTGATATTCAATTAATACACCACAGTCCTTTTTTACTAAATCTTCATTTATTAATACTTCGTTCATTTTACTTAATGAGTTACTAAAAGACCTTCTTTCAGAATCAGAAACATCTCTCCCCAATACGCGTTTAAACTCACTTTCCAGCTTATCCGAAATTTTATTATAGCGAACATCTAAGTCAAACTCATATGCTGTACTCTTATAAATAATCATTGATACACCTCTACCAATTATAGTTCTGTATATTTTTTGCTATTACCTTTTGCCTTGTTTACTGGATATTTTTTTTCATTTTTATCAATTTTTTTGTACATGATATCAACAATATCTACATCCAAGGCATCTGCCATTAATATACAATAATTCATAATATCAGCTAGTTCATCATGCACGTTATTTTCGTTATACTCGGTATTCCATTGAAAGTTTTCAAGAAGCTCACCAGCTTCAATTACTATCGATTTTGCAAGATTTTCTGGTGTATGAAATTGCTTCCAATCACGCTGATCACGGAACTCTAAAACTCGCTTAATCAAGTTTTTCATTTAAAATTACTCCTTTACCTTTGACGTATTTTATTTTCACTTTTATTCATATCCAATTAATCAATTAACATTTTATGTTTGCATTTTTTATAACAATAATTCAAATACATACAAAAAGCTCATATATCAATATTGCAAATATGAGCATAACTAACTAATAATATTTCTATATTTTATGCTCATCCCCTATATTCCCTGAATTTCATTATAGGTCACTTGAACTATCCTTGCAATAAAAATAGCAATAAAATAACATTCTAATTTTTTCTAAACAATACAACAATCGCTTCATGGTGTCCCTCAACTTCAAATAATATAAAAAAAAAGTTAGTCAGTTTTCCATTTTGGACTACATTCTGGTATGACCTCTAAAAAAGGTATATTCCCATCATTAAATATGATGGAAATACGCCACTGAAATTATTTTAATTCATAGTCATAAGGTCAAGTCTATTACATGGTAAATAACAAAAGCCACGGGAAATCCCGCGGCTTTAACCTAGTGTGATGACAAATACTTTGTTACGTCCATTGTCTTTGGCTTTATACAGTTCCTGATCGGCAAGGCTTGTACAATGCTTAAGATTGGTTGAGTCAATACGTCCAAAACACCCACCGACACTTATTGTGACTTTTGTAGGAGAAAGTTCCTTCGAAGAAGGGATGGACAATGACTCGATTACAGTTCTTAGTTTTTCTGCAATAGTGAAAGCCTCCTGCCAAGAGTTGACGCGGATGAAACAAAGAAACTCCTCACCACCATAACGCCCTACAAATCCTTTGTCTCCAACAATAGCTTTGATGTTTTCGGACAGGACCTTCAGACAAACGTCCCCTTGTATATGTCCAAAAGTGTCATTGTAGGTCTTGAAATGATCGATGTCAATAAATAGGATCACACCTGTGAGAGAACCGGTTTCATTAATTTGATTGATGAAAATCCTATCGAGTCCTCTACGGTTGTAAATCTGAGTCAATTCATCGATCAAAGTCTCTTTTTGAAGTATGGTATTAATGGCCATCAAATGATTCAATTCCTCATTGGCGATTTTAACATCCTCTTCAAGTTTATTGGTTAAAAGTTCAATTTTTTTAGTACGCTCCTTTTCTTTAAAATACTGGAATTCGACGGATAAGATTTCGAGACGTTTGGAAAGGTTGACGGCATCGATTTCTTTTTCTTTGACATGATAAGCCTTATGGTAGGTGAGTGCTTTTTCATACATAAAGTTGCTTTCATAATATTTCGAAAGTGATTTGTATATTGTACATACTTTGTTGTCGAGCTTGTTGCTGATGGCATATTCAAGTGCTTCATTCCAGTTGTTCAATGGATTTTTACCTGTGTGTTCATTGAACTTTGCCATTTCCATGAGCAGTTCCACCAAATAAAATTTATTGTTTACACGGGTTATTTTATCGAGTGCTGACTTATAATAACGATCGGCAGCCACGTAATCACCTTTCATCTGCATGGCGCGGCCGAGCTTGGTTTCTGCTTCCCCTTGATTGATCATATCGTTAAACTTCATGACAATCGTGTAAGATTTCATCAGTTCATCATAAGAAGCTTCATATTTTTCTTGAAGGTAATATATTTCACCGATATTGAGATGGATTACAGCTTTGTTGGATTCAAGCGAATGGGTTTCGCAGATTTCAACGCCTTTTTCATAATACATTAGAGCATTTGGATAATCCTCTGCCATTCTGTAGATTTCACCGATATTGTTGTAAAGAGAAGATTCAAGATTTGCATCAGAATCTTTTTCAATTTTGGAAACGGAAGACATGAAATAATCCAGAGCATCTGTGAAAGCACCAAAGTAAAAGTATATTATTCCGATGATATTGCTGACTTTTAAAATCCCCTTGGCATTGTCATATTTTTTGAAGATTTCCAGAGCTTGAAACGCAAGTTCCAGTCCACGGGAATAGTCGGACATGACTCTACAGGCATAAGCCATATGAAAAAGTGAGTAGGCATATGATAGCGGTTGATGGGTCGCTTTTGAAAGCTCCAGTGCGCTCTTTGCATGATCATAGGATTCTTGTGGATTTTGGTTGGCAATTTTTTTTGAGTGTTCCAAAAGCTGTTCTATCTTAGTTTTATTGTCCATATTAGCACCTCATTTGAACTATAATTGATTTTTGAAAGTTAGGCTATATAAAATAAAAATTACGGCATTCATTATTCTACCTAAATTCAACGTATTGAATGCTAATCTTAAAGAAACATGTATTCTTGAACTACCCACGACTAAAGTCACGGGATTCGATTAGCACCTGACGGTGCTATCACTTTTTCCTGTTTCATAGATTACTGCTAAGATGTGAAAATACCCTTAGTCTTACATAAGCTCCTGTGAAGCATAGCTTCACTCACTTTCGTGACAGGCACTCCCCCTTGTCCCAAGGGTGCAGGTACTTACAGTACCAATTTATGCTACAGCTTCTAAACCTAATATTTGTAAGCCATAATTTCTTATATTAATAGCTGCATTTTCATCTCTGTCATGTACTGAACCACAAACCGCAATATTATTATTTGTCATTTTTGTCGTGTAAGACTTCTTTGCAGTTCTCTTTGACTTGAAAGTAGGGTATCGGTTCTGACCCTTGAAAAAACGAATATATGCATCTTCAACATTTTCACAAGCTACTTCCAAGGCAAACTTATCGACCTCTTTTAAGAAACTGTGTTCCTCTAATGATTTCATAGGAACAAGAACGTCCTTTTTATATTTACCTACTGAGAGTGTTTTAGCTTCTCCCTTGTAATACTCTTGTCTTGTAGAAAGGTAGTTGTTAAAAATGAACCGAGTGCAACCAAAGGTTCTGTTAATTAACGCTTCTTGTTCTTTTGTAGGGTAAACACGAAGAACAAGACCATAGCTTTTCAACTGCTGCCCTTGTTTAGCCAATTCTTTATTCTTTTCTTTGACTGTCATTCGCTTACCCATAAAGTTACTTCTCCTTTTGAGATTGGATATATCTTCTTATCTGTTCTTCTGTAGTATCACTTATAGTACTAACATAATATGAGGGATTCCAAAGACTGCCTCCCCATAATTCATTTTTTATTTCCGGGTGTTCCTTAAACATAGCCCGAGCTGACACGCCCTTTAATGCCTTTATGATATTAGGTATGTAGTGTTGCGGAGAACAATCTACAAGTAGATGTACATGGTCTTTGTCACATTCCATTTCCAAAATATCGAACTTATTCTCTAATGCAATTTGTTTTAATTTCATCTTTAATGTATCCTCAATGTTATCTTTAAGTATCTTTTTACGATATTTCACGCACCACACTAAATGATATTGTATTGAATACACGTAACCTCGTCCACGCTTTTCTTTCAATGCTTTCACCTCTATTTTAGTATAACATATGTTATTATATATATGTAAAGAAGAAGAAAGCACCCGCTTCATAATTTCCAGTTCTTTATCTTTACCGTATGGTATCCCAGTGGTATTGGGTGCAAATGCAGTTAACTTATCACTTAAGATACAATCAATTGTTGGTATAAGTACATTTACTGGATCTCCATCCGTTATCAAAAAAGTACTTTCTATGGGCATTGTCACCATTTCAACAAATGGATTATCCTCGTACAGAATATCTAGCAGAATATACTTTTCGGTATCATCCAGCAACGATGTGAAATAAAACTTATAATGTACCTTCGGTATTCCATTTTCATTCTTTCGTTCATTCTTCTCATATTTGGTAAATATGAAATTATCGGCTAACACTCCATCCATCAATGCATCAAGTCCCTCATGCTAATGTTGGCTTTCCATCAACAATCCTATTAAGAAATTTATAAATCTTTCATTCTTCCTATACCCCCATAGTAACAAGGTCTTTCTGAAATATCTTTACACACGCCTCGTTTCATTTATATCACGTTATTCTTTATAATCAGGGAATAACGTGCTAAAACTAAAATTCAATGAACCCCTTTAGATATCTATCCATGCACATACAATCGCCTGATATGGTACTAATGATACAATTATTTTTGAATAGTAGTCAAGTCATTCTTTTGAATTATAAATTAAAGAAAATCTAATAAAAACAGGCATTCGAAAGCGAGTGAAAGCGGTCGAATGCCTGGAATGTTTATGTGATTGCTTTTCTATTACTAAAATCCAATTTATGCGCTAACATTTGTTCTTACACCTGATACATACCAAAATTAGCCTAAATCCTTTATTTACAATGCTTTAAAAGGCAAATCTTCTCTATTTGCCTTAAGTAGACAATAATGATGGTATCCGGGCCTGACATTTCCTTGGCGGTAAGCATGTGATTGGCCCAGCCTCATTTCTTTTCCAATTTCTTGATTTCGCTTGTCCCAATCTCTTCTATTGCCTTTAACTGACTTCTTGCCAATTGATGCAATAGTTGCACTCTTTCAGCTTGTGACTTATCTTGTTCAATCAAAATTGCATTATAGCTCTCCATATTTGCCAAAACCAGCAATTGATTCAAAGTAGCATAGTCCCTTATATTTCCTTTCATTTTAGTATTTTCTTCACGCCACTGTTTTGCAGTTATTCCAAATAGCGCTACATTAAGCAGATCTGCTTCGCTAGCATAGGTCATAGAAATTTGATATGCTGTCAATTCGGGTGGCAACAAATTTTCTTTTATTGCATCTGTATGAATTCTATAGTTCAACTTTGAGATTTCACGGTTCAAATTCCAACCTAGTGAAAATCTGCTGCTTTCATCAGTTTTCAGTCTCTTATAATCTTTTATTATGTAGAGTTTAAATTCTGCTGAAATCCAAGATGCAAATTCAAGCGCTATGTCAGAATGGGCAAATGTACCACCATATCGTCCCGATTTAGAAATTATGCCTTTTGCATTTACAGCTGTTATCCATTTTGTGGGTGACATTGTAAATGCATTCAGTCCCGCTTCTTTTCTAAACCCGTCGAATTCGACGGGTTTAGAAATCTTGATTATGTAAGCTTTCCCATAATCCTAAAAACTCAATAGTATCCCGGTTACGCATCCAATTCTTAATGACATCATTCGGCTCGTTGCTTTTATATCTAGCTATATCTGTAAGCGAAATGTATTCATTATGAAAATCTTCAGTGTAAATTGAAATGTCTATTCCTTTAGCATGGATGGTTTCTTTAATCGACTTTTTCAACATGCCTAATCCTCCTACATTGTCGTAGAAATTTCTTGCTCTGTTATTTATTATATCGCATACGCAAACAAAGAACAAGTGTTCGCTTTTGCTATTTGCCCTTTTAACGTATTTAATCGTTTTAATCGTTTGTGTTAATCATTTTGTTTACAAACGTAAACCCTTGAAAACCGCCTTACCTGGTCGGTCTCAAGGGTTTTTTCTATTTTTTATTCAGCAGACAGACCGTCTCCACATGCCTTGAGTAGACAAAAATGATGAAGCTCAGGCATAGTAATTCCTTGGCGAAAATGTATTCTTTTAAAACAAATTAAGAGAATGATTTTCCTTTTTCTAATTTCTTGATTTCACTCGTCCCAATTTCTTCTATTGCTTTTAATTGACGTATTGCCAATCGATTTAATAATTGTAATCTTTCAGCTTGCGACTTACCTTGCACAATCAAAATGGCATTATAGCTTTCCATATTCGCCAATACCAACAATTGATTCAAAGTAGCATAGTCCCTCATATTTCCCTTTTGACTTACATTCTTATCACGCCACTCTTTCGCTGTTTTTCCAAATAGTGCTACGTTAAGCAGATCTGCTTCGCTAGCATAGGTCATAGATATTTGATAAGCGGTCAATTCAGGTGGTAACAAATTCTCTTTTATGGCATCTGTATGAATGCGATAATTCAACTTTGAGATTTCACGGTTTAAATTCCAGTCTAATGAGAGTCTGCTACTTTCATCAGTTTTCAATCGCTTATAGTCTTTAATAATATAGAGTTTAAACTCAGCCGAAATCCAAGATGCAAACTCAAATGCAATATCAGAATGTGCAAACGTACCACCATATCGCCCTGATTTTGAAACAATACCAATTGCATTAACGGTTGTAATCCATTTTGTTGGAGACATTGTAAATGCATTCAACCCTGCATCTTTTTTAAACCCGTCGAATTCGACGGGTTTAAAATCTTGGTTATGTAAACTTTCCCATAGCCCCAAAAATTCTAAAGTATCCCGATTACGCATCCAATTCTTTATTACATCGTTTGGTTCATCGCTTTTATATCTTGCAATATCTGTAAGTGAAATGTATTCATTATGAAAATCTTCACTGTAAATTGAAATGTCTATTCCTTTTGAATGAATGGTTTCTTTAATTGGCTTTTTTAACATACCTAACCCTCCTACATTCAAAACATCAATGGATGACACATTTCTTTAATGCATGGCATGAAAACGTCTTTTCTATCCTTTATTATACATCATTTGCAAATAAAGAACAAGTGTTCGCATTTGTGTCAATCATCTTTTTATTTAGTATAAGAAAAAGCCACCAAGCATGTTTACGACACTCAGTGGCTCTTAATCGTTCTATTAACTTATTTCTACTTTCTTTCCAGCTTAACTACCGTCTCAACGTGGCTTGAGCGGAAGTTATAGCTGTCAAATACTAGTAACCAAAATATTTTTATCAGAAATTCTCTTTGTGAGAACATATCCACTGTGGGCTTTCGTGTGTGAGAAGATATCAACGACATAATAACTTGGTAACTGTGTCCTTTACCGTAGATGACATTAACCAGCATCTGATATCATTAAAACCAAACTTATTCCCTCTTATTTTATAAATCTTTTACTTGAGATTTTATAACTTCATATCCTAATTTATCGATGGCATTTTCAATATCTTTTATAGATACTTTTTCATCATCATATTCCACTCTAACTTTACTTGAATTAAATAGCACCTTTATGCTTTTTTTGTCTACTCCATCTAATGATTTAACTCCATTTTCTATTTTTTGCATACATGATGGACATGTTAATGTTTCTAATTGAATTGTTGCTTTTTGCATTTTTCATCTCTCCTTTAGTTTATGTTAATTGTATTATATACTATTATTATCTATAATAAATTGATTTACATCAAGAATTTTATTTATTTTTATTTTCTTAATTTATAGCGAAGAAGTCTCATACCATTTAAAATCACTACTAATATACTTGCTTCATGTACTAACATACCGATTGACATGTTCATCCATTCACTAAAGAATACGCTGGCAAGAAGGACTAATACAACCCCTACTGCAATAATAATATTTTGAAGCATGTTATTAGCGGTTGCTTTTGTTAAACCTAATGCATGTGGCAAGCGGCTGAAATCTGAATTCATTAAAACAACATCTGAAGTTTCGATTGCTACATCTGTTCCATTTCCCATAGCAATTCCAATTTGTGCTAGAGCTAGTGAAGGACTATCATTTACTCCATCTCCAACAAATGCCACAATTTGACCTTTTTCTTGTAACTCTTTAATATATGTTGCTTTATCTTCTGGCAACATATGTCCATGAGCTTCTGTAAGTCCTAGTTCACGTGCTACTAAATCAACTGTTCCTTGGTTATCACCAGAAAGAACTACTAGATTTTTAACACCAAGTTTTTTCAACTTTTTAAGATCATCTTTTACACCCGGGCGAATTTGATCACGAATACCCATCAATGCTTTTAATTCACCATCAACTGATGTTAAAACAAGTGAATTTCCATTTTTCTCAAATCTGGCAATATCTGCACGAGCTTTTTCACTTAAAAGAATATTTTCTTGCTCCATTAGTGCCACATTACCGACTGCAACTTTATGACCTTCTACATGAGCTACAATTCCTCCACCTTTTACAACATCTGTTTTTTCAACTGTATATAATTTTATATCTCCAATATATTCTACAACTGCTTTTGCTAATGGATGATCTGATTCCTTTTCAACACTTGCTAGATACCCTAATACTTCATATACATTATCTGCATAAATTTCTTTATCTGCTACTTTGGGATTTCCTATTGTTAATGTACCTGTTTTGTCAAATACCATGGTATCTAGTCTGCTAAAGTCACTAATAACCTCGCTACCTTTTAGAAGGACTCCATGACGTGCTCCATTGCCAATCCCCGCGACGTTTGAAACCGGTACACCGATTACCAATGCTCCTGGACATCCTAAAACTAATATTGTAATTGCAAGTTCAATATCCCTTGAAAATATCCATACAATAAAAGAGAGAACTAAAACAGCTGGTGTATAGTATTTAGAAAATCTATCAATGAAACGTTCTGCTTCTGATTTTGAATCCTGCGCTTCTTCAACCAACTCAATGATTTTACCAAAAGTAGTATCCTCACCTACACGATCAGCAGTGATTTGAATAGTTCCATTTTCTAAAATTGTTCCGGCATATACCCCCGAATCTTTCTTTTTACTTACAGGAACCGCTTCTCCTGTAATACTTGCTTCATTAATATGCCCTTCTCCTGTTAACACTGTACCGTCAACTGGGATTTTTGCACCCGTTTTAACAAGCAAAATATCTCCTACATCAACTTCATCTATTTCTACTTCTTCAAACTCACCATTTTCCACTTGTTTTAAGGCACTTTCTGGTGCCATTTGAGTTAATTCTTTAATTGCAGAACGTGTTTTATTAAGTGTCCTTTGTTCTAGATAAGCTCCAAATAGAAATAAAAATGTAACAATTGCTGATTCTTCGTAGTTTCTAACTATAAAGGCTCCGATAACTGCAATGGTAACTAAAACATCAATACTAATTACTTTGACTTTTAATGCTTGATACGCTTGAATCGCAATAGGTGAAGCTCCCAAAATTGAAGCAATTACTAATGCCCATATGGCTATTTGTTCGTTTTCGAAGCCTAATTTACTGACAAATGCAATTATTATTAAAATTGCACTTACTATTGTAATATGGTTTTTTCTTCCTAATATAAATTTTTGCATATTCATACTCCTCCCTATTAGATTATTTATATCTTTTCATTGCTTTGTTTATTTTCTTTTATGCTTCATATGCTTTATCTAATTCTGCTAACATGTTATATACTGCTTCATAACTTTCGCATACATCACCTGGAACTGTATAATTATCTGTGATTTCACGTAATTTTACAAACTCCTCTTTTAAGTCCGGCTTTTCTACTCCCGCATCTTTTGCTTTCTTTGCAAGTTCATCATATACTTTACGAACCTGGTAGAATTCTGGATGATCTCCTCCATGAACTTTTGCTACAACTGGAACATATTGTGCTAATGTTTTTAAATGAGTTTCCTTTACTTGATTAAAATTTAATTGTCTTGACATATTTTTTTCCTTCTTTCTTGTTTTATTTTTTCTTTATCTTGATTATATAATACTATAGATTGAAAGAAATTAAATTGATCTAAATCAAGTTTATACCAACAACAATCCATCTAAATCCAAAATCTCAATCTTTCTACCTGATTTTTGTTTTATATATCCTTCATTTTCAAGGTCAGCTAACTTTCTACTAATAGTTTCTGGAGTAGTTCCTAGATAAGAGGCTAAATCCTTTTTACTCATTGGCAATTCAATTTCCGTTGGAGCATCTCCGCTTTCCATGCATTCTGCAAGAAACAGTGCTAATCTAGTATCTACCTTCTCTGTGGCAAATCTCGTTGTTTGTTTTTCTGATGTTTCTAATCGGTTAGAGAATTCCGATAAAATCTTCAAAGATATAGTAGGGTACTTTAATAAAAATTCTTGCAAATCATTTCTACTAATCATACATACATCGGTATCACTCATTGCTTCTGCATATGCTTCCTGAATTGATTCGCGAAACAAGGCAAGCTCTCCAGTGAAATCGCCTGGATTTAATATTCTCACTAATTGTTCTTTTCCTGATTCAGACAAACGGTAAATTCGAATTTTCCCTTTACTTACAATATATAACAAGTCGGATATATCTCCCTCTCGGTAAATTACTTCACCCTTTTTAAAAGAGGTCGATTTCGTTACTTTCATAATTTCCTCCATCTGTTCTCCTTCTAAATGATTAAAGATCGGAACTACAGTGATACATGAAGCGTGTGAAGCTGACTCATGTCCTTGATGATGAGTGTGAGTAACATCGTGATACCCTTGTTTTTCTATATATTGATTTTTAATTTCATGCATCAAATCCTTTTTTTTCATTTGAATGCCCCTTTCATATTCTCTCATAAGGTCTCTTTAGCTTTTTCCAAGTACCCACGAGTCCAGTAAATGCAGGTAAACTTATCCGGATGAATAATTGCGTTATCATCATAGTCAGGATTTTCCAGTGTACTTTTTAGACGTCCTATTTCTTGCTTAAGTCCTCGGATGGCGGTCATTATTTCTTCCTTTGTCTTTCCTTTGAGATACTCTTCATAGTAACTTTCCGGACTAATCATCATATTATCTACCCTTGACATCAATACAACCGTCTCAACATGTGTTAAGAGGAAGTCATAGCTGTCAAATATTAGTATCCTGAATATTATTCTCTTTGAGGGAAGATATCAACTGAGGGCTTTCGTATGTGGGAACATATCAATTATTACATCGACTATGATGGCCGGGAGGAGCTTTTGTTATTCATCATTGTTTCCACCACGTGGGTATGGATCTTTATCTTTCCACTTAACACTACCATCTTTATAATGATAACGCTGTCCATGTCCTTTCACTGTGTGTTCATCCGGAGAAGAACGCTCTGAGGATTCTGAAGTGTCCTGATCAACAGGATAATTATCATATGAATCTTCATACTCATCATCAGAATAATTATAGTTTGAAGCTTCATACTCATCGCGGTCATAATCACCTGGCCATCCGTATTCTGAATTTGATGAACCTCTCCTTGATGATTCTTTGACAGCAGCTACAGCAGCAGTAGCCACAACTATTCCAACGCCCTTTATTGCTTTCACTGCTTTCGGGTGTTTTTCTGGAAATTCTACAATTGTTTTACCTATGAATTTAAGGCCACTCTTCAATTTCGGTACAAACCCCTGCTTTGCTATATCTTCTGTTTTATTAGGTGGTACAGTCTTGTGTGGAGATTCATGTTTTATGTTTGACTCTGCCTTTTTCTGACCTTCACTAACAGACTTTTGATCAACTTCTTTCTCAATTTCTCGTTTAATTTGTGCTTTGTTTACAGGATCGGCTAATTGTATTATTTCGCACGGAATAAATTTTCCATCTCCAAAGTCAGTTTTTTCTTTTGTAACAGGATTAAAATGCCAATTAGTCGGATTTCTCCAATTCCCATCGTGGGCCTCTAAATGTTCTGCTCTTGTTAGGAACTGAATATTTTCGGGATCTCCTTGATATTCTGGATATTTTTCCACACTTTTCATATGCTGTCCTTGAAAAGCTACTCCATCTTCATCATAGGCCTTACCTTTATCAAGAATATCTTGCTGTTGTTGGGGCGTCCATTCTCTTGTCCCTTTTCCTTCTTGAACAAGTTCCTGTTCCTTATTCCAAGCCGCAAGTATCGCCTTGTTAGATTCTGCTGTTCTTCTCGACATGGTATCAACCTCCTATGCCAAGCAAATCATGCAGATCTTTAAGAAAGGCTATAAAATCATCGTAAATCTCATCGTCTTCTATCCTTCCAGCTTCTTGATTATATATAGCAATTTTTTCGCTGCTCTTTTCGCATAAGATTGGGTCTCCTGATGCCAGAGCTCCAATAACTATATAATCATCGTTTGGTCGTGAATTATCATTCACATTAATCACTGGTTTGTGTTCAATTCCATATAATTGAATACCTGCGGGCAAAAAGAACTCACCACCATCAGAAAACTGCAACCATTCTTTGTATTTGGATGGAAGCGTAACATTTTTTTCTCTTTCAAAGGTTGTGATTTTTTCTTTTGTAGTCGCCTCAAGAAAAATCATTTTACCCTGTATATTTAACTCATCAATAATTAGCTTTAATTCTTCAGAAACCATTGTTTTTCTCCTTTACTCGCTTCCTGTTTTTATTTCGTTACCATCAGGCAGAATAAAAGCCTGTTCAAACTTAACATCCATCACATCTGCTATGGTCTTAAGCTCTTCTAAGGTTATCGTTTCACGCTTCAGCTTCTTCCCGAAGTTCTGTGGCGACTGATCTAAGCGTCTAGCCAGTTCGGAGACACTGATATTCATTTGTTCACATAGCCGTCGTATCATGTCCGAGGTTTTCATAATAGTCCCTCCATGCCTCAATAGAAATATTGTAAACCATTTGGTTTCAAATAACAATTGAATGTTTACAAATTGAAAACCCGCAACTCAATAAAAAGAGCTGCGGGTAAAATTGTGTTAAGAATTACTATCCGATATTGTCCTTGAAATCAGGTCCAGATTAAAATGATGGAGTCCTGTTTTTTCTCGGAAATCCGTGGGTGTACGTATATCCTTGTACAGCACACCAGCCAGTGTTTTTTTGTTCCTGCTTCGTTTTATTTCGGGTCTAATCTCAAAAGCATGGCATTGATCGCAACAATAACGGTCGATAAGGACATGAGGACGGCGCCGAAGGCCGGACCCAAGGTAATGCCGATAGGAGCAAGGAGGCCAGCAGCAATTGGAATCGCGATAAAATTGTAGCCTGCTCCCCATACCAAGTTTTGTTTCATTTTACGTGTCGTCTTGTTTGCTAACTCGATAAAGGATTCAATATCCCCTGGATCAGACTGAGTAAGGATAATATCCGCAGAATCCAAAGCTACTTGCGTTCCAGCTCCGATTGCAATACCTACGTCTGCCAAGGCAAGGGAAGGTGCGTCATTGACCCCGTCTCCCACCATGATAACCGTCTTGTTTTGGTTTTTCATGGACTCGACCAGCTTGTACTTATCTTCCGGAGATTGATTGGCTTGGTATTGAATACCTAGAACTTCTGCAACTCCTTGTGCAGCTTCCTCGTTATCACCAGTAGCCATGAGTGGTTCAATTCCGTATTTTTTCAGCACCTCGATCAAGTTTCTGCTGGTTTCTTTCAGTTCATCTCCCAATGCGACAGCGCCGATTGCTTCATTATTTTCTACAAGGATACTTAAAGTAGCGCCTTTCGGAATATCCATACGCAATGCTTTTCCGTATGCCTTTTGGCTGATTAATTGATAGTGGTGGCCGTTCGCCTCCCCTTCTATTCCTGCTCCCGAAACGATTTCAATGGAGTCAAAGGAAACTGACTTAATGCCTTTCGCTTCAGCGTGGTTCACAATCGATTGGGCAATCGGGTGACTGGAGCCCGCCTCTATACCCGCCAACAAGCCTGTAATTTCTTCTTCAGAATATTTATCACTCAAAACAGTGACGTCCAACACTTTAAATTCACCAGTTGTTAAAGTACCTGTTTTATCCAATACCATAACATCCGCTTTAGTAGTTAATTCCAAAGCTTCTCTATTTTTAACCAGTAATCCCCGGCTTGCACCCAAACTAGTACTACGTGATACTACCAAGGGAATAGCAAGACCCAAAGCATGTGGGCAGGCAATAACTAACGTAGTCACAGTAAAGATAACGGCTGTGGGTAGGTCCGCAATGATCATCCAGACTAGTAGAGCGATTAAAGCTACTACAACGGCAATGTAGAACAACCAGCTAGCTACTTTGTGAGCCACATTCTCTGCTCGAGATGGTTGGCTTTGTGCTTGGCTAATTAATGTTTGTACTTGTGAGATAAAGGACTTATCCCCTGTTTCTGTTACTTCTACATATAGGACACCACTACCATTTGTTGATCCACCAATGACTTGATCTTTAACATTCTTTTCGATTGGCTTAGATTCACCTGTTAAGAGGGCCTCGTTTACACGGGATTCTCCGCGAATAATGATACCATCAGCTGGAACATTTTCTCCTGCTTGAACACGGATAACATCTCCAACCTGAAGTTCAGACACAGGACGAGTTTCAATCGAATCATCTTCTAAAACAACATGAGCGTCTTTTGGCAATAATTCTGCTAGAGCTTTTTGCGCATCCCCTGCTTCACCCAATGCCTTCATTTCAATCCAGTGTCCTAATAACATGATTAAAAGTAACGTTGCAAACTCAAAGAAGAAGTCCATGACATGTTCTCCGGTCACATATCGAGCGGCCACTGCGTAAACACTATAGGCATAAGAAACCGTTATTCCCAAAGTAATCAAGGACATCATGCCTGGAGCTTTTGAATTAAACTCATCTTTCGCACCCATGTAGAATGGTTTTCCGCCATAAATGTATAGAATTGTTGCCAAGACAGCTGCTACAACGTCTGCATAAGGAAAGATGATTTGGAAAGGCCATTGAATATCCATCAAGGGAGTAATAAATAAGATTGCAATTCCCAATGGGAGTGATTTCAAGAAAATTTCCTTGAAACTACCATGATGGTGGTGGGCGTGCCCTCCCATTGCACCACGATCATGATCCATGTTGCTATGGTCCATCTTGCTATGGTCCATCTTGCTATGGTCCATCTTGCTGTGGTCCATCTTGCCTTGATCCATATTGCTGTGATTCATCTTGCCGTGATCCATATTGCTGTGATCCATCTTACTGTGGTCCATCTTGCCGTGATCCATATTGCTGTGATCCATATTGCTGTGATCCATCTTACTGTGATCCATCTTACTGTGGTCCATATTTCCATCTTTAAGATTGTTATCTTTTTTATTCATTATTGGCCTCCTTGTAAAATCATACATTCCATGAACTTGAAAGACTGTTGAGCGCCTCTATACTTCAATGAGATAATTATAAAACATTTGATTTCAAATAACAATAGAATGTTTAGAACTAGACAAAACCCGCACCTCAAGAAAAAGAGGTACGGGTGATTTTATGTCAAGGATTATTGGTCGATTTGGATTTCAATCCCAGATTTAAACTCGACTATATAATGATCATCATAGACCGTGATTTTGTCGATGAGTGTCCTGGTATACTGCTCATCGTATTCGTTAAGCTCGCTTGGCAGACAGTCGAGGAAAGTCATCATTTCATCTATTCGTAACTTAAGGTCCTGATGTGATGATGCTTCAGCCCGGAGGGCTTGCTTTTCATTACGCAATCTTCTGACCTCCATGCCAAGGTCATCACCCGGGTTCTTCATATCGGCTGTTGCTAAAAGCTCGTGCTGGATCACCTTTATCTGCTCATCAAGCGCCGCCATTTGATCCGTTACATCCTCTGTCAGACTGCTTTCGATGTTTTCTCGTAAAAGAGGCAGGATGTTTTCTTTTTCCCGAAAGGCTTCGTTTATCGCCTTTACCACCACTTCATGAAGGTGTTCTTCTCGTACAGTTCTTGCAGAACAATCTGGCCCATCTTTATCAACTCTGCTGGTGCAGCGCCAAACCGTAGATTTGCAACCGCGATTGTTCCATTTGATTCTGCGGAATATGTCCCCACAATGTACCGTAAAGTGAAAAAGTAAATTCCAGTTTTTTAACCCCCAATACCAGAGAAAGAAATCTGAGATTAAAAAGTGAAAAAATAATAAAAAAGCAGTTAGGTAATTCACTAATTCAGTTCTGATTCAATTCCGCGGAATATATCAATCAAATTTGTTTTATGGTAAATAAATTTAATTGTTGTGATATTCTATGAAAGATGTTTAGAATTGGAAAATCAATCTGATAATGTAAGCTTCATATATTCCTTCTCGACAGAAAGATAAAAGTACTTTGGAATTTATGGATATATAGACGTATGGCAGATTTTATGTTAGTTTGGGATAGAAAATCCTTTACAGCTTTGGGAATGCTGAATCCCTGCGTATAAAAGAAATTGCCTTCAAACTGATATAATTTTCATCAATTTGAAGGCTATGGATACTATTCAAAAAAAATATATTATAATACTCTAACCAAATACTAAACTACTCACAATTTATCAGTGAAATTTTGCTCCTTTTTTTTCTGATAACAAACTAATCTATCCTTTCCAAATTCTTTCGCTCTATATAAAGCTATATCACTTGCTCTTAATAGATTAACAATAGACTCAGCATCATCAGGAGCAGAAGCTAATCCAGCAGAAACTGTAATTCCTGAATAAGGTGTATTATCACAATCCCTGATATTCTCTACAATTCTATTACCAATTTTCAAAGCTAATTCTTTTGAACACTCATCTAAAATAACTATCAATTCTTCACCGCCATATCGATATGCTTTATCAATGTTCCGAATGCTACCTTTAATTGTTTTTGCCACATTTTTTAATACGTTATCGCCTGCTTCATGTCCATAGGTGTTATTAAATTTACTAAAATCATCTATGTCCAAATAAATCACAGTGTAAGTTGAGCTGTTATTCAGACTCTTTATATCTTCTTCAAAAGCATATCTATTATATAATTCAGTTAATTTATCTATTCTTATTTCCTGTTCAAGTTTTTGTTTATCTACTTTTAGAATACTGTACCTATGTATAAAAAACAATGTAAATAACGAATTGATTAAACCATAAATAATTCCAGTTGAAACACAGTGTATTAATAAACTTTCGCTAGTCGACATAAAAATCAAATAAAATGTATATCCGCAAACAGCGCCCAATAATATCATGGACAAAATAACTATAGCAGTGAATTTTTTATTCATATTCACTCTCCTCGTTTGTTATCATCATTCAATAATTTTTCTATTACTAAAAAAGCGTCAACGATTCTAGCATCAAACTGTACTTGTTTATTACGCAATATTTCATCGACTGCTACCTCATGTTGGAGTTTTTTTCGATAAGGTCTATTAGATGTCATCGCATCATATGTATCTGCCACTGATATTATCTTAGAACACAGCGGAATTCTTTCTCCACTAAGCTTATCCGGATATCCGTTGCCGATATATCTTTCGTGGTGATGCATGATTATGGGCAGAATATCATCTAGAAACTCTATAGATTTAAGTATATTTACCCCCATTTCAGGATGCTTTTGAATTATAGCGAACTCTTCGTCCGTAAGTTTACTGTTCTTTAACAGAATATGATCAGGAATTCCTATCTTACCTATATCGTGGAATAAAGCGGCGTATTCCAGTTTTTTCATCTCATCCGCTGACAAGCCAAGATTTTCACCTATAAGAAGAGATATTTTTGTTACTCTTTCCGAATGCCCAGCGGTATATGCGTCTCTGGCGTCGACTGCATTTGATAATGCTGATATAGTGTTCCTATATGAGTCTGAAAGCTGTTTATAAGCTGTTTCGATCTCTGCTTTTTGATTTATTAGTTCATTGTTTTGATTCCTTAATGTCTTTGATGCTGAATACAAGATTCTTATTAACAACAAAAAGAGTACCAGCAATCCACCAGACATAGTCAAAATTATTTCTTTTAAAAGCATATCCACATGTGATTTAATAACCACTTCCGGGATTTGAAGCATTAGTACTCCTGCAATGTTCTCTTTATATTTTATCGGAACATATAAGTTGAATACTCTTGTATTAATTACATCATTAATAGAATAAGCTTTGGAGATATAATATGTTACCTTACTTTCCAGTATCATATCAACACCACTAAGATCATTTGCAGTTATTGTCTCTGAGGACTGTCTGTTTGTTAATACTATTTTCTTCTTATTATTAAACATGGTATATGATTGGGGCATATACAGGCTCAATGATCTATTGATATTTTCTTCCAGAAGCATTTGCTTAGCGTTATCAATATTATTATCAAAATCAGATTCTACTAAAATACTTTCATTTATACTGTCCACGGCAATTTGAGCGGCACCATATAAATTTTGATGATAATCATTTTTAATATGATTCGATATGACAAACGATAAAACGGCGCCAATTAAAATAAAAGTAATAAGACTGTATAGTATAAATGTTTTTACTAATGAATACTTTTTCATTACATACCTCAATCCCTTAAATATATAGTAAAGTGGGCGACTGTTAAGTGCCCACCTTGTTGTATCATAAAATATTTTACTAATAATTTTATATATACTATTTTTCTGCCTCAATCTCAGTTGTTTGAAAGTACTGAATCATCTTATTAAGATTTTCTGTCATCATCAGAAGAGGATTAGATAAAGCACTTATCTCTTGAATTGCAGCTATTTGCTCGCCAATATTACCATTTATATTATGTGCGGACTGTGCTACATCCTTTGAATTAATCACGGCCTGATCCATATGTTCTGAAATATTTTCAGCGGAATTTGCCTGTTCTTCTGATTGTACTGAAATCTTCCTTATCTTTTCAGCCAATTGAGCAATACTATCAAGAATAATAGTTAAATTAGTATCGGCCACTAATGCAGCCTGATTTCCTTCAATTACTTTTTTCTCTGTAATTGTTATGCTCTGTACTGCTATGTTTGTTTTATTTTGTACTTCGATTATTGTATTCTCAATGTCGGCTGCTGCAACCGCACTGCCATCCGCCAATTTTCTCACTTCTTCAGCCACAACCTTAAAACCTCTACCATGTTCACCTGCTCTAGCTGCTTCTATTGATGCATTAAGGGCTAAAAGATTGGTCTGTGCGGCAATATCCTTAATCACAGTTATTATATTATCAATTTTACCTGAAAGTACTTGTAGATCGTCTATTGTTACATGTACCTCATTTGTCGATTTCTCGATATCTTTTGTATTATGTATTAATATATCGACTGAACTTCTACCTTTTTTTGCTGACTCAATAAGAGTATTAGATTCTGTATTAGCTTCCTGGGTTAATTTTGATACTTCATCAGAATTAATAACTATATTTTTTAAATTACTACTGATATGTTCTATCGAAGAAACCACTTGCTCAATATTATCTGTAATGGCACCTACCGAAACTCCTATTTCATCCATAACCTGATTCGATTCTTCTGTTGCTATATTTAATTGTTCTGTACTTTCTTCCAAACCCATTGAAGATTTCTTGATTTCAGATACAATTTCACTTAGTTTCTCACCTGTATTATTAAGGGAATTCACAAGCATGCCAATTTCATCATTAGCCATTCGAATATCAATTCTGCTATTCAAGTTCCCTTTTGATAATTCATCGGCGAATCGTACTGATCTTTTTAAAGGCTTGATTACCGACGCGGCCATTCTACTCATTATGAAAGCACCGGCAATTAAAGCAAAAAGTATAATTCCAATAAAGATCAAAAATGATTTATTATATGTACTATTACTGTTTATAAAAGTATCATCGGCTTCTGCCAATTCATGCTGTGATAGTTCTGTAATCAATGTGTCTATTTTATCAAATGTCTTGGTACTGTTTTGAGAAAGTGCTAGTGCCTCATCCTCACTACCTGCCATACTTTTATCAATTACTTCACTCTGGATTTTTTTTACATCATTAACTTTACTAATCAATGCTTCAATCTCGGCCTCGTTACCTTCACCTTCCATCAAATCCATATATAAATTTAAATTTTTGATAATTCCATCTGTATATGTTTCATCCAAGTGCATAGTGTGTTCCATTTTTTCATCTTTTGTTTTTGATAAAAGAACATTCTTTTCTGCTCTCTGAGCTTTGATAATATTATAATGAGCATCTTTCAAATAGTATACTCCTTTTAAGCTGTCATTATAAATTTCCTTTACATTGTTATTAATTGATTTCATTTCATAAAGGCCAAACACTCCCAAAAACACCATGATAATCATAATAGCAGAAAATCCTATCAATAATTTTTTTCTAAATCCCATTTTTGTTGTCCTCTCTATTATAGTTAGATTCATATACTTTTTTGTCGCTTTTAATATTATAGCATAAATATATGTAATTTTCATGGAGATTTTGATATTTTATGAATTTTTAAAAGAATTCATTTACCTCGCATGTTTGAATCTTAGTTGTAAAAATGATATTTCTTTTCTTAAAAGCTTTCTTGTTCCAGCTCGGCAGTTAGTTGCTTAGAGCATATAAGTAATTTACCTAACGCAATTTCAGTATTATGAAATTAAAAATACTATTATGAGTCCCTTATTATCACAACATCATTATGAGCGTGCTGCTCATTACAAGTCTGGCACACTCATAGTATATACAATATTTTAGTATATATAATTTTGATTATCTTGGTATTGTCAATATGAATTTACTACCTTTAGTTAAATCAGATTCTACAATAATTGTACCATGAATGATTGCCATATTTTCATTTGCTACATAAAGGCCAATACCGTCTCCTGCCGATCCAATTGATATATCCTTTTTATAATAGGCGTCAAAAATTTTAGCTTGATCTTCTTTACTTATTCCCGGACCGTTATCTTCTATTACTAAGATAATACTATCAGAATTTACATGGTAGGATACAGATACATTACCATTTGGTTCAGTAAATTTATACGCATTCGTCAGTATGTTGTATATAGCCTGGCTTAATCTATATTTATCCGTTTTTATCGATACTTTTTCGTGATCTGTGATTTTAAAATCTATTCCTTTTTTTTCAAATTGTGCTTTTAAACCATTAACAATCTGCTTAACGAGCTGGCTAAATTCAAATTCTTCGATATTTAATGTCGTCTCCAATTTTTCTGCATCAATCATACTGCTCATATTTGTAATAATAGCTGTAATGTTCTCAATCTGATTTTCACATACCCTGATTTCCTCAGGAACCATATCAATTACCCCATCCTCGATTCCTTCCAGATGTGTCCTTAAGATAGTTAGAGGCGTCCTAGTCTGGTGTACTAGCTGATCAATAAGAGCTTTCCTATTTTTCTGTTTCAACTTTAACCTTGATTGTAATGTTTGCAAGCTCTGTTGGATTACTCTAATTTCTTTCACTTTTGACTGACGAGAGGGTGTATCATTTCCAATATCAATATTTTGTGCCATCTCGGCAGTCTGAATTAAATCCTTACTCATCCGATTACTAATAATCATTCCAATAATAACTGCAAATATAAGCACGATACCGATGGAGTATAGGCTATTTTTCAAAAGAGACGATTGAAACATCCATGTCGCAAATGAATTTCAGCTGAACTATATTTTGTAATGTTAACTTGGCCTATTACTGTATTACCATAGATGATCTCGGTATGGTCCACTTCCTCATACTGAGAGTCTCTCATTCTCCCCATCATATTACCCATCATGCCACTCATCGTACCACTTGTTACATATGATTGAACATCCGCACTTACATCAGTTATTAAAACACCGTTATTATCATATACCTTTATTCTGGTTATCGGATCCACAAGATGAGTTTCTAACTCTAAAGCTATCTGATTTTCAGAATAATTTTCATCTTTTAATGCTCCTGATAAGTATTCTACAATCTGATTTAAATGCTTATCATAATTATCTTTCATATAATCTTTGAAGTACTGATTTGTTAAAATACTTAGAATCAATGAGTTAATAATGACAGATAGAATTGCTATTATTACAAGTACCAGAAGCCACTGTTTTTTTATCGTCATATCTCCTCACCTCCAAATATATAACCTGCTCCATACTTTGTAATAAGTATTTTGGGAGTTTTCGGATCATCCTCTATTTTTTGTCTGATTCTCTTGATAAAGCTATCTATGTTTCTGTCGTAGCCTTCATAATCATGTCCATATGCCAGTGTAATTAACTGCTCTCTGGTCAAAATCTGCCCTTTGTTTTTGAATAAGACAAACAACAGCTTATATTCAGCTGTTGTAAGTGTTATTTCATTTCCGTTTTTCAACAATTTCATTCCTTTGGTATGAAGGCTTAAATCTTTAAAATGATATACAATTTCATCTGTTTCATTGTATATTCGCTTTAGAAATACCTGGATCCGCTTCATCAGTTCTCTGGGGCTGAAGGGTTTTATTACATAATCATCAGCTCCGATCTCGAAGCCTTTTAGACGATCTATTTCTTCTTGCTTTGCCGTGAGCATAATCACAGGCACATCCGATATTTTTCTAATTTCCTTTAATACCTCAAACCCATTAACACCCGGCATCATTATATCCAACAGGACAAGGTGAAAAATCTGATTTCCAAACAATTCGAGAGCTTCAAACCCATTGCTTGCTACTGCTACTCCGTAACCCTCTTTCGTGATGTACTTCATTACTATATCACTAATTTCTTTTTGGTCTTCTACCAACAAAATTTTGTAAACCATCTTTTCACCCCGTCCAGTATTTATAATTCTTCTATTTCTTATTTATTATATCTTTTCGCCTGAGATACTCTTCTTCCGTGATGTCGCCCTGCACATATTTCATTTTCAAATTCTCTGATGCAGCATCGTACGATGTCTTTTTCTTACTATTATAAACTACAAAATAGAAAAGTAAAGAAATTGTTATTATCACTCCTAAGGTAGTCAGTATTCCCCATCCATTGTTCATAAATCTAAAGCAGCTTGCACTTCCATAATATCCATTACTAAAATATCCGTTCATCATAAAGATTCCTCCTTTAATATCTTATTGTTTTTTTCATTCTCTCAAAAGTTTCTTCATTAATTTCGCCGTTTACATAGCGTTCTTTCAACATATCTTCCGGTGAGTGGTCATTATGAAACGTGGTCTTTGTTGTTTCATGATCACGAAACCAATAGAAAATTACCGCAATTATAAGAATCCAAAAGAATATCATCATATTATTTTACCTCCTGTGTTTTTTTAGCCTTTACAAAATGATTTATCTATAGCAGCCAGCTGCACTACCCATGGAATTATACCTCGCAATCGTCCCTTCTTTTCCGAAACTATTCATCATCCCGACCATATTTGTATAACCATAATCATTCATAATATCAAGCATCTTTTGATAATCCTCATCTGAAAGATTATTCATGAAATTATTCATGTCTGTGTAATTACCATCTTTCATATCCTGGACTAAGTCACCATATCCGTACTGCTCCATCATACTGTACATAGAATTTCCTATGGTACTATTGTTGATGTCGCTACTACTAATCTCCGTAACATTCCTATTACTGTTATTCTCCTTTGCAAATGCAATGGTGGTTGTTCCTAACGCCAGAACTAATGCCGTTCCTATTAGTAATTTTTTGATAATCATATTATTGATCTCCTTTTCTTTGTTGGATGTTTATTTGCTTCGTTACTATATTTATATTTTAGGTTATAATTATGGTTGAAATATGGACAGAAAATAAATTCATTCAAACAGACTGTCATAAAAGATTTAGTATCCTTTATGACAGCCATGCATTATTCATTTTATTCCTTTAATTATAAAAAGTCTTAATTGTGGTTTTATCTAATTATTTTCTCACAAGACTTCTTTGTATTTCTACAACAACATTCATTCAAATTTCTTTTGATATTTTAAGCGCCCTTCCAAATTTATTTTAATTCTACCTTTTTGATACCTTCCTGATAACTCTCATATATTTGCATCACGAATATCATATCAATAACCATGTGCAGGTGTAAATTCCATAATTGATCCCCTTCGGGTCAAAAAACGGAATTTAAATTTTCACTTTACGACACGATAAAAAAATGCTCATTCAATTCTATCTCAGATATATCTTTAAACCCACAATTTTAAGTTCCTGTATTTCATCATTTACTATCTAACCTATGATTAACTGGCGGACCCCAATCACTTTCTCTCTTTATCCATTCGACAACAGCAATTTTCCCACCGTTAATTAGGATACGTTTTATTTCATTAAGAAACGTGATTTTGTCATCAATTTCATGCAAAACAGTGCAAACAAATGCATACCCATTACTGGCGATGTTGCTCCAGAAGCCATAATCAGAGCGGAGGATAGTGCAGGTCCGATACAGAGAGTCTATGCAGAACTAAAGTAAACGGTAAACCAGTCAGCTCTACTGTTTACCGTTTTTTTATGTCATAATACCTTAAACTGATATGCTATTTCTTCCTCCGTATGTACTCAGGAAGGCTTGCTGACCAAGGTAAGAGTTGATCAAATACTGCGAGATCTGTCTCATCCTGATATTTCGGAATCTCGGTTAACAGATACTTGTAGTATTCATATGTACGTAAATTATTCGCCTTTGCTGTTTCTGCTATGCTATATGATATTGCGCTGGCTTCCGCTCCGGCTATTGTATCGATAAGAACCCAATTTTTCTTCCAATGGTAAAGGACGGATACTTCGTTCCGAAGATGAATTATCAATCGGTACATTACCATTAGTCAGAAAGGTCTTTAGATATTTTTCCTGATTCAGGCAGTAGCCAAAACCTTGTCCGGTTTCTGATTTTGGAGGCACTTTGTCCTTGTTTTTTCGCACCCAATCGAAAAAAGCCTCAACCAACGGTGTAACGCTAAGGTTTCTTCTTTCTAATCGCTCTTCTGCTGACAACTCTTTTAGACTTTTGTCTATAGTATAAATGGCGGCCATCTGCTTCAATGCTTTATAAGCAAGCGTTTCCTTGATTTCATCCCTTGATGAGGTTTTTCGCATTGCTTTTATTGCATTTACAAATCTGCGTCTTGCGTGAGCATAGCAGCCGGCAACGATAATGCCTTCTTTTTCTCTCTCCAGCTTGTGATAGGATTCATATCCATCTGAAACTACTATGCCAGAGTAACCTTCCAGAAACTGTTCGAGATGTACCGTTTCTCGCGTCTTATGATACTCGAAAAGTACAATTCTCTTGCCGCTCTGATCAAGCTCGCTACTGCTATACACCCACATAAAACTTTTTGCTCCGGCCGCCCTGCCATCTTTACTCACTTTTAGAGTAGTCTCATCAGCTTGGATTACCTCTTGTTGAAGGAGTACTTCTTTCATCCGGTCCCATATCAGAGACAGGTAACGCTCTGAACATCGTATCACCCAGTTACACATGACCTGTCTGGATAAAACGACATCACTTCTTAAAAAGTTTTGTTCCAATCTATAGATTGGCATTGCATTGACATACTTATAGTTGAGAATCCCGGCTACCAGGGAGGGGGATGCCAAGCTGTTCTGGAGTAAATCTGCTGTCGGTCTCTTGGCATGGGCGAATCTTTCGCCATCAGCACTTCTATAAACGGCCACATGGTATTCCTGTACTTCAAAAGTTCCAGGATGGAATTCGAGGTGACGATATACATCATCTGGCATTCGCTTGTAACCTTCACCTAATTGTTCGACCAATTCATCGTGGCTTAAATCACTAATAATCGGTTCTGCCTGCGGTAAGCCTTCTAAATCTTTAGACCGTTTACCTTTAGCTTTCTTTTCTTTTTGACCAACTTCTTCCAATGTAGGTTCTTCTAGCTCATCCGGATCTGACATATCAACCGTATTTTCAGCCTCATTAAAACATGGAGATTCTGCAATGGTTTTCTTTATATCTGCCAATTCTTCTTCTGTAAAGTCCATTTTCTCAGAGGATTTCCCAAAACGTGCATTCTGTGCAACATTAAACTTCTCCAAAAGGACTTTGAAGTTTGCGTTCAGATCGTTTAATTGCATCGTCAAGGCTTCATTCTGTTTTTTCACTTCATCAAAATTCGTTTGCATCATCAAGAGAATCTCAATCAGCGTTTCCTTATTTAATTTTTCACAAGCTTCTCTTGAAATTGGATTATTCATTGGATTCTCCCGTATTTTTATCTTGTCTTATTATACGTGAGATACCCAAAATCCTCAAATTTTTACATAGTCGGTCTTCGTCATTATGACGGTGGATAACTAAGGTCACAAGACTTGATACTCGAGTTTTGTCACGTCAGTTATTCACAAAATTAGCTTTTTCAGCCTTTATCAAAAGACTTATAGAAGGCTTATCCACTGAATTTATTGGCGCCTTCTTTTATCAGTGGATAAGTAGTTTTTCTTGAATTATATCTTGTTCTATACCTTGAAAAATAAATATTTTTTTCTCTGTTTTGCACATAACTCTTTTGTCATCCTGGCAAAAGAGGGGTAACTTTTGCTATGGATTTCTTCTGTTCAATCTTCATCCCCTTCATAAGCCACTCGAACTGCTCTTGTGTTATAGCCTTAGCCTCATCCTCCGAACGTGGCCACTGGAAGCTACCTGCTTCAAGTCTCTTATATCCCAAGAAATATCCATCTTCCTCCCAAACCAATGTTTTTATCCTGTCTGATCTTCTTCCGCAAAACATGAATAAGGTTCCAGTTTCAAACGGATCTAATTTATAGTGATTTTTGATCATCATTGACAGCCTATCAATTCCACTTCTAAGATCAGAACGGCCACAGCAGACTATGACACGCTTAATTCCTTTCGCATCATTAAGCATCGAATATCAGCTCCCTTGTGAATGCTGCTAATTCCATTCCGGATAAGTTTGATATTTCGATTACTATACTGCCTTTATTTAATCTAAAAATTGGATTTTGTTTGGCAACTGCCACATCATTACTGCTTGATACTTGTAAAGCTTTTTCGTTACCAGCAACTGGAACCTCTACAAATACAGGTGCAACCAACTCTGTTGCGGTTTTTCTACCCTCATATATCAAAGCCCGTATCCGACGTTGCCAATAATAAAACTGTTTTTCGTTGATATCATTTGCTTCACACCATTGTCTTTTTATTTTACCACTTGAGTTACATTTTTTTACAATATTTGCCCAATACTCCAAGCGTACTTCATTAGTCGTATCATCCATTTAATCAACCTCCAAAAAACTATTAGTTTTCTTGTCTCTAGCGATAATTATCTCAAAAACTAGCTAGCTTTTTCAAGGCGGTATGGTTTACCGTTTACGAACTAAAGGTAAATCCCATAACAAGTGCTATGAGAGTTTTCTTCACACTCTCATAGTACTTGTTTTCACTTAAATCAAGCAAATTTGGTGAATTCAAATTTGCGCCTATTTAATAATCATTACTGCCCATGATTATCACTAGGTTATAGAATTGCTATCATTCAAGCAGAATGGAGTATATAAGAATAATTACTCATATACTCCATTTTCATTTCCCTTGTTGTTTTAATCCACCAAAAGAACAGCATGCTTTTTAGACATGTTCTCAATTAGTTATCGTTTCATACTATCTGTTGTAAAAATTCTGTCTATGTTGCCGATTCAAAGATATCATTTGCTTTATTCTTCATCTGATTTTCTTTCAAAAGCCTAATTAGCTCCATTACATTCTCATCTTGCGTCAATGTAGTATTCATTTTCTCCATATAACTTTCCTCCATTCTATATTAGGCGATGCTTTCGCATCGCCTAAATCAATAAGTATCTTTTAGCGAAATGGTGTCTCTCTCTCCGGTTGTACAACATTCACTACCACCTTGTCTTGTGCCTGCATCTGTGTGGCAGTTTCCATCTTATCCTTTGCCTCCTGATATGACGAAATCAATTCCCCATATAATTTCTCACGCAATTCCTTTGTTACTGGATAACAAACATCCTGATAGACCGCCTTCTGATTCTCATCCACCTGCTTTGTACGATACGATGGCATTGCAACAAATAGACTCTCTTCTTTTCCTTGAAGAATGGATACATTATTTACAATAAAGCAATCCTCAAAATAAATGCGTGCTAGTCCTCGGATATTACTTCCTTCTCTTTCAAATGGAGTTACTGAAACTGAAAAACTAGGCATCTCTGTTCCCTCCTGGCTCTTCACTTCTTCAGTTTTATCTGCACACTTTGCCTTCTCAAAAGCATCTAAGATATTGTCATAAAGTTCCTCACGAAATTCTTTTGTAATTGGATTACATACATCCTTATATACATTCTCACCCTTTTCATCTTTATCACTGGATTTGTAGCGTGGCATTGACACAAAAAGCTTACCCTCGTTACTTTCCAAAATTGCAATATTGGATATTTTAAAGTCATTTCCAATAATTAATGTTGCAAAACCTCTTAAGTGAGATGCATTCTCACCTTGTTGCTTTTCATTACCCTTAATCTCATTTGCTCTAATTGAATACTTCATAAAATCCTCTCTTTCTGTATGCTTCTGGCATACGTTAAAATATATTTTCCAATAAAAAGGGACTGTCGCAATGACAATCCCAACCACTATAAATAGTTCTGCTATAATCTTCTATTTGCTTAATCTAATCACTAAACCGTGATAGAACATGACTACCTCCTCATATTATCCTGTCCAGTTAAGTAGTCATTTCCTCGCTCTGCCACATTACTGTCTGGAACATCATTATCCTTAACTTCTACGCCATTCAAATCAACATCTTCCACCTTGCTGTTTTCAATGTCAAGCTCTGCATTTAATGCAAACTGCCTTGCCAGTTTCTCTTTAAACTCTGTTTCGTACGAAAATGGCTTTTCATACTCCTGCTTTGACTGTTCCATGTCCCGTTGGTACTGTTCTATCTTCTTAATCAGAAATTCTTCATTTTCAGATAACCCATTAAATGTGTTTTCAAGCTTGACCATATTACCAACAGGGCTCGTACTAAGTTCTGCTTTGTACTCAGTCTTGCCTCGAAGGACCATATAATTTACTCCCATATAATTCTTCTCTACAAGCAAATCAAACCCTTTGAATCTGCCAATTGGATAAACATCACCTGTCTTGCATTTACTGACAGCTTCCAGCATTACCGTTCCTCCATCCACTCGTTCTGTAAATTTTGATTTACCAATGGTTATACTAAACTCTGGACTTGCAATTAACTGTTTGTCTCTCGTCATAATATCCTCACGGACACAGGCAAGTTTCTCTTCTGCTGCCTTAATAAGCTTCGGAAAACGTAGCATAAAATTATCCTGTAAACTATATCGCTGACTGTCATAAGATGCTTTTAAGAGTTTCAAACGTTGTACATCATTATCTAACTCCATCTTCTCACGGATAAGTGGATTACCTGTTGCAACAGCTTTAATCTCCGCATAGGAAAGTGTAGAACTAAATCAATTCCAGCAATGGGTATTTCGGCAGCTTCTGTAACCATAGTTTTACCGGTAAAAGCTATAAATGCCATCAAACAATAGTTGACAATCTTTAGTTTTTTCTTTATCATTAGTCCTCCATTAACTTATAAAGCCCTGAAACCTGTTTTGGATGATTTCTTTCAAAAACATCCTTTAATAAATCCAGATGTTTTCCTTGGTGATTCGGCTTTCGATACCATAAACAACTACCAGTATCTTCTTAAGGAACTGCACTTTAACCGGGTCTATATACCTTTGAATCGTCGTTCTGATATCAAAAATAATACTTATACCATAAATGAGGATGGTATACCATGCTGTCCCAATGACCCAAATCTCCCTATGAAATCAGAAGGTAAAGACAGTAGTCGAAAGGGATTTACCCGCTATAAATTCATTTGCCCTAAAGTCACTTGGAAAAAGGGGGCAGACGGAAAACATCGTAGATCTTGTAGTTGTGAAAAGCCTTGCACTGACTCACCTAGTAGTCGAATGATTTACATTTATCCTGAAAAGGATCTGCGTGCTTATCCAGGTACATTACGAGGAACAGATGAATGGAATGATACCTATAAAATACGATCAGTGGTTGAAAAATCCATTAATCACTTCAAGGACAGTTATTGCCTTGCTGGTCGTAGAACCCAGAATGAAAAAGCCTTACATGCTGACTTATTATTATCAGGAATAGCTCAGCTTTTAACTGTTGTACTAGCTGATAAGATAAATCAGCATAAATATATCCGAAGCATTAAGCCTTTGATTGCATAGACTGTATCTCTCAGATATTGTCTTTATAAATAAACATCCATCGGTTCTTTTTGTGTACTCTTTTTTCTTTAACAGCCTATGCAATGCTGTTAAGCGAACCTTGAAATTTTAAAAACATCTGAAACATAGAATAATCTGGCTGCAACCATTTTTACTTAGTGAGTTTCGCAATTACCTAGTAATATTATGATTTTATTCTTGTTACCTCTTTTAATGTTTTTTGATAAATTCACTTTTGCATGCTTCACTGCAAAAATAGTATGTTTCACCATTTAATGTATAGCTTAACGCTGTATTTTGATCAACTTCCATCCCACATATTGGGTCCCTAGCAGTGAAGCCCGTTGTATCTTGATCTTGCGAATGACTGCTATTTGAATCACCTCCACAGCAACCTCCCCCATGGGAATGCCCATCCTGTGTATTATCGCTGACAGAATGACCGCCGCAGCAACCTCCCCCTTTTACCATTCTGAAAATTATGAAACCTGCTAGAGCAAGATATAACCCGTTATTCGTTAAGAATTCGATCATTATTATCACCTTTCTTTTTGATTTTTCTTTATATGTACAGTATATATTTTAATTATGGAGAAACCATGGAATATTATTATTTATTACGAAAACCAGATGAATCGCCGTTTAACCTGTTGTATATAAAAAGAAGGATATCCAAAATAGAAAGGATATCCTTCTACTATTTACTTTTGTTTATCTTCAGACCTGCCTAAATAATCGGAAAATCACAAATTACTTTTGTTCCCTTCCCAACTTCACTTTGTATACTAATTTTACCATTATTTGCTTCTACTAATGATTTCGTAATCGTAAGGCCAATACCGGTTCCACCAGTACCACGGTTTCTTGAGAGATCACTTCTATAAAAACGTTCAAACACAAGTTTAATATCCTCTTTCGGAATTCCTATTCCTGTATCCTCCACAATGACAGTAACTTTGTTGAATGATTGCTTCAAAATAACACTGATTTTTCCGTTTTCATTCGTGTATTTATACGCATTGGAAATAATATTACTGAATATGCGGTTGAAATGTTCTTTATCCCCTATAATGGCAATACTATCTGAGATATTTTTGTTTAGTGTTATATTCTTATTCAAAATCATAGGTTCAAAGCTATCAACTATCTTATTCATTAAAGTAGATAAGTTTATCTCCTCTAGATTAACATTAATTTCATCACTCTCAATAATTGATAGATCTGTGAGTTCATTAATAAGCTTAGTTAATCGAATTATCTCTTCATATACTATGGTAAGTTTTTCTGTGTCCGGTACCCATATTTTATCCATAAATGCTTCAATGTGACTTTGAAGCGTTGAAAGCGGTGTCCTGATTTCATGAGCCATATCAGAGGTCATCCTCTTACGTAGGGATTCCTGATAACTCAATCTCTCGGATAGTTCCTTAATAGAGTCTGATAATTCTTGCAGCTCATACGTATTGGTTTTTGCATCCTTTAATCCTTTATATTTTCCTTCCTTCATAAGCTCGGTATTATTGATTATCTGATATATCGGCTCCAAGAAATTTTTAGAAACCCGTGAACTTGATAGTTTTGCTAATATGACTGAGAACATAAAGGCAATTGCGAAAACTGTATTAATTGTAAATATGAATTGCTGATCCTCAAAGGATGAAATTATACTCTTCAGTCTGCCTATATCGATGGATCCAATCTGTTTACCGTTATAATTCATAGGATAGTTTTGAAAAGATAGCCTACTCTCATTGACTTTTTCTCCACCCATATCAGATATCATGTTGTCTGTACTGCTGTTCCAGATAATATTATCTTGCATGTCCCTTAAACGTACTGTAACTACTTCACTAAAGGTATAATGTAATATACTCATCAGTCCTTGGGAACTAAAACCATAATAATCCTCATAAGTCTTTTCCACATATCGTATAACCTTAATATCATCTCTGTTTCTAACTTCTTTAATATAATTTGAAAAAAGAAAAGTAATACTGAAATTTGCTATTATTGTTATAAAGGCTATGGATAGCATGGTTACAAAAATAAAATTTCTACTTAATTGTTGATTTATTTTAATCATGAGCTATTCCGCCTCTCATTTTCTTAGTATTTTTTATCTATTAAAAAGATCTACAAGGACACATATATAGTTCCATTTGAGTCCAACTCGGACATATGTCAAATCACTTCCGACTACGTTTCGATATGGTTGGTCATCGAATTCACGATTTACAATATTTGCAATTTTGGATTCATTGCAGGTGTCTTTCTGTGGATGAAATTGTGCGGTAGTATAGCTTGAAACAAGGCCTTCTTGCTTCATAATTCTACCGATTTTGCGACGGGATACAATCATATCCTTGTCAACAAGTTCTTTCTTGATTTTTCGCGTTCCGTAATTATTACGGCTCGCTTTAAATATATCAACGATAGCAGTTGTAAGCTCTGATTGATCCGTCTTTTGCTTGGCTTCATAATAGTAAGTGCTTCTTGAAATTTTTAGGACTTTACACATTGCTGAAACAGAGTATTTGTGAAGATTTGCTTTAATCACATTTACTTTCGTCCTAAGATCAGCACTGCTTGTTGCTTGTACCCTTTAGGGTATAAAATGTCGTTCTCCATTTTAAGCTGTTGGTTCTGTTTTCTAAGTTCTATCAGTTCCTGGTTTTCAGGGGTGCGGTTGTCGCTTTCCTTAAATGAACCAGAATTATCGGCCTGAGCTATCCATTTATCCAGAAGTGAGCTGGCAATATCATATTCTCTTACGATATCGCATTTTCGCTTGCCACTGCGGTGAAGATCGACAAGTTGTTGTTTGAATTCAGACGTAAATGTACGTCTTTGTCTTGACTGCTTTATTTCGGACATAATCATTCTTCCTTTCAGTATATGCCCTTAAAAAATCTGTCCAGTTTATTGTAGCCGATTCAATAACTACATTATTGGTAAAGGATAAGAAATAAATCATTACAAATGTTGTTATAAAACTTAAAGATAATAAAGTTGATAACACTCCTATACTATCCTTCCATGTCATAGCTTTATTATTACTTTTTTCATGTTTTCTTAGAACATATGATATGATACTACCAATACCCAAACCAAAAACCGCCAAAGAAGTAATTAAAAAAACATAATGATAGGATAGAATTGTTGAATATATTCTTGTTAAAATTACCTGATATAAAAACAGCGATACTGATGTAAAGAAAATACTAAGTAACATAAATATTTTAACCTTTTTAGTTATTGCCAAAGCAAAATCTCCTCTCAACGATGTATTTATCTAGTAATATACTATATTTATCTGCAGAATTGATGGAGAAATATCAACTCTTAACAAAGGTACTCATTTCACATATTAAAAAGAGATTGGTTCTTTCTCTTAAGGACCAATCCCAAAGAAATATACTTATATATTAATGAAAGCCAGTCTAGCCGGCTTTCATTAATCATGTATTAAAATTCTCTACTTTCTTTTTCACTAATCAACATTTCTTTTTGAGCATCTGTTTCCTTATTGTTTTTATTTCCCTTAAACATCATAAATATCATACCGCCCATCATAAGAGGACATATAAATGGTGCTATGACGCCTAAGAATACTGCAACTGCCGGATTAATTTTTGCAATATAAGGTAATGCAAATATTATTACTATAGGTAATCCGCAACATAAAATCATATGAAGCATATGCTTTATTGGACTGTGATTATTTTTATGACATCCATTTACGCTACCTTTACCATCTGTATTATCTGTGTTCATAAGAAACCCTCCTTGTAATATGCAAATCATCTTACTATATCTACGAATTATAAGGTTTCTCTGTGAAGATTTAATGGAGAAGTATTAGCACATCAAATTTTTTATTCACCTTCACCGCCGAATTTGTAGCCGATACCTCTGACTGTCATAATATATTTAGGACTAGCGCTATCATCCTCTATTTTATTCCGTAAATTTTTAATATGAGAATCGATGGTCCTTTCATATCCATCATATCCATAACCGAATGCAATCTCGATTAGTTCCTCTCTTGTAAAGCTTTTTTTGGGATACTTTATAAGGGTTGATAATAATTTAAATTCATTCGGTGTTAATTTAGCATCTATTCCATTCTTTTTCACTACTATTTCGTTTAAATCCACTTCCAAATCCTTGTTATTCCAACTCATCACATTAAATAGTGGTGAGACGCCCTCGGAACTCCTTCTTAATAAACTACCTACTCTAACAACTAACTCACGAGGGCTGAAGGGCTTTGTAAGATAATCATCTGCACCAATATTAAAGCCATTGATGATGTCATTCTCTTGTATTTTTGCAGTTAGCATAATAATAGGTATTCTGGATTTCTTACGTATTGTTTGGCAGATTTCTTCTCCTGTAATCTTGGGTAGCATTAAATCCAGGACTACCAAATCTGGACTTACCTCATCAAATAATTTTAATGCCTGTTCTCCATCAAAAGCAGTAGATACAATATAATTACTATTTTCTAAATATGCTTTGATAGCATTTACTATTTTTGGTTCATCATCAACAAGTAATATCTTATGATTATTTGCTTTCATTTTTCTCCTAATGTGTTTTGATATCAATACTTAGAGTTTAGTTGTTAAATAATGCAAAAATATTCCTATCCCATCGGATATCATATTGAATTATTATATACCTAAAATGTGGAGATTTTATGAAAGCATAATCAACATAAGATAAACTTGATAAATGTTTTTATTCTACAATCGTAATTCCATTTGGTTCTTCTCCAACAGTAACGGTACCGATCACTTTATTAGTAGCAACATCAACTATTGTTACACTGTCAGAACCTGTATTGGTTACATAAACATTTTTTCCATCCTTAGATATTACTACACCATGTGCTTCCTCTCCTGCAGGAATTTCAGCTACCACAGACATGGAGGTGGTATCGATAACACTGATATTAGCTGATTTATTGTTAGCAACATATACGAATTTACTATCGGATGTTGCATATAGTTGTATTGGTGCTTCACCTACCGGTATCGTTTTGGTAACTTTCATAGAAGACAGTTCAATAACGGCAACACTGTTATCTCCACTTAGGGATACAAATACATATTTTCCGTCCGCCGTAGGTGCTACCTGGACCGGTTTTTTACCTACCTCGACCGTATTGGTAACCTTATTAGTCGCTGTATCGATTACAGATACCGTATCTGAATCAGTATTTGCAACAAGGACATATTTATTATCCGGTGTCATTCTTAAACCATGGGGCATGAGACCAACCAATATTTCTTTTACTTCTCCATTTTCCAAGTTAACAACAGATACATTACCGGCTTCTTCCTCTGTCATATCTACCATGGTTTCAGCAACATCCTCTTCTTTCTCTTCTTCCTCCATCATTCCTCCAATTGACACATAAGCAAGCTTTGAGTCAGGTGAAAAAATAATATGGCTAGGACCCTCTCCTATATTTATAGTATTGACAACCGAATTTGTAGCAGTATTAATCGCAGATATAGAGGCTACTTTTCCTTCTACAACATATACAAATTTTCCATCCGGTGTTGCCTGAACATTATGTGGACCTTTTCCTACAGGTATATCCTTGATTGTTTTCATAGTTTTCGTATCAATTACTGAAACTGAGGAGCTGCCCTCATTAGCTGAGTATACAAGATAATCAGCTACCTTAGTACTATCATTGCCCGTATCATTACTTTCCACATTTCCGATATTCCCAGTATCAACATTATTATCTTCACTGGTTGGTTCCGTAGTAGGACTTATTTGCGGTATTTCCGTTGGTTCAGGACCATTGCCTTCATTTTTTGTGCAAGAAGCAGCAAAGACTATTAAAAGAAATGAGTAGAAAATTATTACTATTTTTTTCATATAAACCTCCGGTTTCATTATTTTATTGTATATTTCCTTTTATTATTTGCTGTTACTTCATTAATAATCCATGCGAAGGAAGAAAGATCATTTTCAGAGTGTAAATGTAAAAATCAAGTATTTTGTATATTTCATTTGAACCATACAAACATAAAAATGAGCAATATATTTAAGGAAGGATTCATTCCGTTCCAAAATATAATGCTCATTATTTACCAAATAAATTGCTCAATGTAGAACTATACTTTTCGTAAATTAATTTTTATACCAATACCTCCAGCAATTACTCCGACTATTTAATTGTTTATCATTTTATTTCTCTTTTTTTAAGATACCGAGATATCAAAAATAAAATCAAACTTCCAATAAACACAAATGATATTAAGAAAATTAATGAGTGTAAGAAAAATGTGTCCGGTAAAATGGTTATCACTGGATCAGTTGAAGGATCAAATAACCAAAAATCATTACGAAAAAATATTTTATGGAAAACAACAAAGGTAGCATCAAAATTAATAATACTAGCTATTGCTGCCATCGCTGGTATAAGCAATACTGCTATTGAAGATACTAATAAGTAGCTATAATCTTTTTTTACTTTTTTATAGATTATAATAGTGCCACATAAAATCAGTGTAATCCCAGCAATATAGTAAAAGGTAGTAAATATATTTTTGACATCGACAAAATGCTGTAATCCATCAAGAGATGATGATAAATCAGGAAGCTTTAAATCACCTTGAAAGAATGGTGAATTATAATCTATTAAAGCATTATAATTATCAATAATAATTTCCTTACTTATTCCAGAATCATTAGCTATATTCAGATAGTCAATATCAAAATAATACAAACTTCTAAAGTTAACTGTTGCAATTACTCCTAACGAAATTATAAATAAAGTAAATAAAATTCCTATTAAAATATCTGTTGCTTTAGGCTTTTTCATGAATTCTCCAATCCCATATTTTCAGAGCGAATTACTACTTCCAATTTTGGAAAATAACCGTTGCCTCAGCTAAAAAGTCTTTTGAAATGGTAATTGAATCATCACTAACTGTTTTATACTCCTCAGTAATAGGAACGGGATTACATCCTCCTCTGGTTACTTCCACATCATCCATCGCGAAACGATTACCACAGTTTTGGCATACTAATACATCCCCCTCCTGTACGTAATATCCACGACCTGATGAATAACAAACCTGACAGGTATTAAATGCTGTTCGTATTGAACCATCTGGTGCCTTTACTGCTAGGGCTTCAAGCTCTATGCCATTAATCTTAGCCGGATAAAACCTAGCTGTTTCGGTAATTTCAATGACAGGAATTACGACATCACTATCAATAACCTTCTCAGCTCGGAGATCATCCTTTTTTGAGCTGTTATCTGATGAGGAATCAGGTACCTTAATGGAGAATGCTACTGCTAATAATACAACAGCGGATAAAGCAATAATAATTAATTTATTCATATTATTTTTTTTGTTTGATTTTTTAATCGTCTGCTTGCTCATGATTTAATCCTTCCTCTTTTAATATTATACTTTTCTAATTGCTTAATGACATGAAGGTAATCCTCCACCTCCAGCAAAATAATCTGTAGGTCTGTATTCAGAAACTTCTTTCTTAATTGCTTCTTCATCTATATTATTAATATCATCAACGACTTTCACGTAACCATATAAGTTCGTATCTGAGGTACAGAAGTCAAAATCTCCATCAGGATACAATCTGATTGGATTTTCTCCTTCGTAAACTTCAAGTTGAGCTCCGTAGTATGGAAATACAAGTATATTATTTGGCAGAGTATCTACATTCTTTCCATTGATAGTCCATACTGTTTCTAAATCCTTTTGAACAACAATTACTGCAGAGGAAAATCCATTTTCATCAAAGGTTAATTCTACTGTTTGTCTATCATTAGTTACTTCGGCTATTGATAATTCGTCGGTTGGAATTTGATAATCAATTAAATTATCCACATTTTCAAGTCCATTATCTTCCGAATTAATTGTACTGCTATCCACGGCATTTAAATCATCAACTACAGTAATTTTACTTCGAATCATACCCATCCAACAGCTGAACGGAAAGGTTCCGCTGCTTGTAGGTGTAAATTCAATAACAGTGTCTCCTTCTGATAAATCCTGTTGAATATTAAATTTAGGAACTACAATACTGTTGTTACATCCGTTAATATCACCTGCTTCTGCCTGAATAATCCACTTTACAGGTACACCTTTTTGTACAACAATAGGTTCATAGCTACCTGGGTTAAGACCAGTTGTCACAGTTTGTACTCCGTCCTTAATCTTTGCTATATTAGAAGCCTGCGCCGTGCTGGTTACAGAAGGGAATATGGGCAATGTAAATCCGGAAAGAACCGCACCACTATTGAACATAAATACTCCTAAAGCTAGAACTAATACTGCACTTGCTTTCATCATCTTTCCGGTAAATTTCTTACTAAGGAGGGAACTTAATGCTCCAAAAGCAAACATTAATGGAAATGTTCCTACACTGAATAAAAACATAGAAAATGCGCCTTTAAGAGGATCTCCGGTTGACAGCGCATATAGCTGCATTGCTTGTAATGGTCCACAAGGCATAAGTCCATTTAGTAGTCCAATAAATAAAGGACTATTATTTTTTGCTCTTTGCTTGTAGATCTTTTTTGCAAATATTTTTGGCATTCTAGGGTTAAGCTTACGAAGCCAAGGAAATACATTAAGCATGTTTAATCCCATAATAACCATAAATACGCCTGCCAAAATTTGGACAATCCCCTTCATCGTACCGGAGAAACTGACCACTGAACCAAGTGCTCCTACAAGTCCACCCATCACGGTATAGGAAATAACTCTACCTAAGTTATATAGTAAACTTGGTCTCATGGCTGCAAATTTACTGGTTTTAACCGGATTGTTACTATCCTTTGCAGCGCATTGGGTAATGCATATGCCACCGCACATCGCCACACAATGTACAGAGGTAAGTAATCCGATTACAAACAGCATACCGTAGCCCATTCCCTCTTTCGCAATTGGGAAAGCGTTAAAAATATTCGTAAGTCCAAAACGTCTTACTATCGTGTATATAGTAAAAATAATAATCCCTATTCCAACGATATTCGTGATGTCCACTGATTTTTTTGTTTCTTCTTCCTGCGTTTCTCCTTCCTTTGTTTCTTTTTCACTGTTTTTGATATTGCTTTTTTTTTCTCTTTTCACATGATAATCATTTTCTTCAATCAATTCTTCAATTTTTTCCAATTCAATTTCATCTGGTTTGTAAGTTACGATTACTTTTCCTGACGAGTAACTGGCTCTTACATTTTCAATTCCTACTATACCTGTTAGGGCATGTTCTATTGTAGTTTCACAATGGGCACATGTCATATTGTCAATGTATAGAGTAGTTACTATAGCATTTGATGACATAAGTATCCTCCCTATTCTTACTTCCTTTCTATAATATCAATTGAATGTGGAGAGAATATGGAGAAGCTTAATTTCATAAAAAAATCACATTTCCTTGGGTAAAGTAACCGTATTTTGCATTAGTGGATTGAATGATTTGAATCTTCAATTGCTGCTGCACTATGATATAATCAGTAAAATGACGAAAATAGTTTGATAAAAGCTAATAATCGCTACTGTGAGAAGTACAATAATCAAAATGGCAGATGATAATTTTGTTATTAAGCTCTTCTTCAATTACTCACCTCCAAATTTGTAACCTACTCCATGTATTGTCTTAATATAAATTGGATTTTTTGGATCACTTTCAATTTTCTGTCTTAGGTTTTTAATATGGCTATCGATTGTTCTGTCATAACCCTCATAATTGCTTCCAAAAGCAGAAACTATTAATTCTTCGCGTGGAAAAACTTTATTCGGATGTTTTACTAAAGTTGAAAATATTTTATATTCATTGGGAGTCAGCTTTACCTCTACCGATTGCTTTGTGATAAATCTACTTTTAAAATCTACAGTCAAGTCTCAGCCATTAAATGTATTTTGAAGCGGAAGATTTTCATCGCAGGATCTGCGCATCACTGCTTCGAATCTGGCATATAAAGCTTTTAAACTGAAGGGCTTTGTAATATAGTCATCCGCTCCGTTTCCTAAGCCTTGAATCATATCATCTTCTTCTGATTTTGCTGTCAGCATGATGATTGGAACTCGAGATTTTTTCTTATAGCTTTGCACACCTCTTCACCTGACAACTCAGGAATCATTAAGTCTAACAGTATCATGGATATACTCTCTCGGTTAAATATCTCTAATGCTTTTCTTCCATTTTCAGCAGTAATTACAGAAAAACCCTTGCTTTCCAGAAAGGACTTTATAACACTTAAGATTTTTTCTTCATCATCTACAACCAAAATCCTTTTTGTTTGATTCATATTCCACCTCCCTGTTACTGATCCAACCCAGTAATAAAGTAATAACTCAGATATCACCATAGGCAACATATGAGTTATCGCTAATCATTTATTATTAATCTTATTATTTATCATTGCCTTCAAAGTCAAAAGGCTTTAACAATTTATCCACTTCAATATCGTTACCCTTCTCATCCATGGTTGGAACCTTTGCGAATACCCAACCTTCAACATTATTCGGGTCAACGCCTGCGTTGATGAAGACTTCCGGATTTAAAACAAATACAATGTCCTTATCATTCGTCGTCATGTCTTTCGCCCACTCGAGCATATTACCATTCTTTAAATCAACGCCAAAATGATCAAGTGCCATATGATAGGTGATATTATTACGATATAACTCTACAATCTTTTTATAGGAAGCCAAAGGTGTAATCTCTCCATTATAGGACAAGGCATCACTTCCGAAGTCTGTTCCAAGTATGAGCTTATCTCCTACCAAAATACCGTCAGACAGCTTACTAGTATCTAAACCTGCATCAATAAAGGGCTGTGCATCCAATTCCAAATATGCATCATATGTTGTTGTTTTACTAAAGTCCTGGCTCCAAACAAATCTGACAGCTCCATCGGGAGCTTCTAAGGACCATCCACCAAATGAAGTATCTTCATTAACGTTATCTCCAACTTCATTTAACACTGCATCAAAGGATTTAATGGATTGGTCACCAATCACGTCTAATTTGTTGCATGCTGTTAAACCTACCAGTGCTATTGCTGAGAATGCTGTCAATATTATTTTTTTTATCATCCTATTATTTTCCTTCTCCTATTCTTTACTTAGTTTTTATAGAAATATCAGAATAAAATGCTATTATTTTAGTGATATGCTTTAAATCTCTTTAGTCTTAAAGCGTTGGTTAATACCGAGACTGAACTGAAGGCCATAGCTGCTGCTGCAATAATCGGATTAAGTAGCGGACCGCCGAACAGGTAAAGGAGGCCTGCCGCAACAGGTATTCCGGCAGCATTGTAACCAAAGGCCCAGAACAAATTCTGTTTGATGTTACGGATTGTACTTTTACTTAAGTGAATTGCAGTTGGAACATCCATGAGGTCGCTTCTCATAAGAACAATATCTGCTGATTCCATCGCTACATCTGTACCGGAACCGATTGCAATACCGATATCTGCTTGTACCAGTGCTGGAGCATCATTAATTCCGTCCCCTACCATACATACCTTTTTACCTTCTGCTTGAAGCTTCTTCACCTCATTTGATTTATCCTGAGGAAGCACCTCCGCAAGTACTCGATCGATTCCTACTTGTTTTGCTATTGCCTCTGCAGTTTTCCTATTATCGCCTGTAATCATCGCAACCTCAATACCCATGGATTGAAGCTTTTTAATTGCTTTCGCACTGCTTTCCTTAACAACATCAGCAACTGCTATGATCCCTGCAAGCTTATTCTCCATCGCCACATACATCGGAGTCTTACCTTCACCTGCCAGTTGATCAGACTTCAGCTTTAATTCCTCTAAGGAAATACTTCTATTATCCATCAGTTTTTTATTACCGATTAATACATGAATTCCATCAATCACTACCTCAATACCATGGCCAGGAATTGCTTCAAATTGTTCCACTTTTTTAAATTCCAAGCGCTCCATCTCAGCGCCTCGAACAATTGCTTCTCCAAGAGGATGCTCGGAACCCTTTTCTCCGGAAGCTGCAATTTGAAGAAGATGTTCTCTTTTCACACCTGCTGTCGTAATAATGTCGGTTACTTCCGGTTTACCCTCAGTAATTGTTCCTGTCTTATCAAACACAATGGTATTAATCTTATGAGTGGTTTCTAATGCCTCGCCACCCTTAATTAAAATACCATTTTCAGCTCCCTTACCGGTACCAACCATGATTGCCGTGGGTGTAGCTAGACCTAATGCACAAGGGCAAG